>JBBSAU010000033.1:0-8037 GCA_038251925.1 Patescibacteria group bacterium
GACTTAACAGAAGTCGCGAAGATTAGATATGGATTAATCCCAGATTTAGAAAGTAAAATCAAAAAACTTCAAGATGAATTAATTAAAATTCAAAAAAAGGGTCAACGAATATTAAAAGAAGAGGTTGACGAAGAGGACATTGCTAAAGTTATCGCTCGCTGGACCGGTATTCCCGTTAATCGCATGCTTCAGGATGAAATAAAAAAATTAAGTGAAGCCGAAATTGAATTAAACAAAGAGGTTGTCGGCCAAGACGAAGCGATTAAGGCCGTTGCTAACGCTCTGCGCCGTTCCCGCGCTGGTATTAATGAAGAAAAAAAACCAATCGGTTCATTTCTTTTTGTCGGCCCAACTGGTGTCGGTAAAACCGAACTAGCTAAAACTTTAGCTAAGTTTATGTTCGACGATGAAAAATCACTTATTCGTCTTGATATGAGTGAATTTATGGAAAAGCATTCTGTCGCTAAATTAATCGGTTCCCCTCCGGGCTACGTTGGTCACGATGATGGTGGACAGTTAACTGATAGGGTCCGCCGACACCCTTATAGCGTAGTCCTCTTTGATGAAGTTGAAAAAGCTCATCCTGATATGTTTAATGTCTTACTGCAAATTCTTGATGATGGTCGCTTAACCGATTCAAAAGGCAGGACCGTTAACTTTAAAAATACAATTATTATCATGACCTCAAATTTAGGTAATGAAATTATAAAACAATACTCAATCGGATTTTCTGATGGTAGCGACAAACTTGAAGCCGCTAAAATACATGATGATGAGATGAAAGAAAAAATTGATAAAATTTTGAAAAATCATTTCAAGCTCGAATTCTTAAATAGAATTGATGAAGTGGTTCTATTCCGCAGCCTAAGTGCAACAGCATTAGAGAAAATCGTCGACTTAGAACTGGCAAAAGTTGAAAAACGCTTAAACACTAAGAACATTGCCCTGCGCATTAGCCCGAAGGTAAAGAAATTATTAGCTGAAAAAGGCTACGATATAACTTATGGCGCGCGCCCGCTTAAGAGAATTATTCAGACGATGATTCTTGACGAACTAGCCCTAGATATCATAGAAGGTAAAGTAAAAGACGGGGATAAAGTTAAAATAGAATTCGAAAATAAAGAAAAAATTTCAATTAGCGTCAGCTAAAATTGTTTCAATTGAAAAAATATATTATAATAGAGTAACACATATAAAAAATCAATTTAAAACAAATGAAATTACAAAAACTAATCCCACTTTTTTTATTTTTACTAATTACGCCCTTAAGCACTCAGGCTCAGGTTCAAATTGACCCCAAATTTAATCCCAACAATATTATCTCTGATAATGATCTTTTGAATTACAGTTCAATGAGTCTACCTGATATTCAAAATTTTTTACAAAGTAAAAAAAGTTTTCTGGCTAATTATACAACCGCCAATGCTCATGGCACGGTAAAATCAGCGGCTGAAATCATTTATGACGCTAGTAATAATAATTTTGATTGCTCCGGAGTTGTCCTGAGCGCCCTTCCGACTGAAACTGAAAAACAATTAAAATGTAAAAAGATAAGCACGGTAAATCCGAAATTTTTATTAATTCTACTTCAAAAAGAAGCGAGTTTAATTGAGGACACAAGTCCTTCGCAAAGTCGACTCGATTGGGCGACTGGTTACGGCTGTCCTGACGGTTGGGTTTGTAATCCTTATTATAAAGGCTTTGGCAAACAAGTTAATAGCGCCTCACTCCAATTTCTCGCATATATAAACGAGCAGGAAAGATATAACTACAAAGCTGGACAGACTTATACTATTAGCAACACACTCGATCCCTATTGCACAACCGCCAACCAAACCATGGTTGTTACTCCGGTTAATAAAGCGACTGCCGCTCTCTATAACTACACCCCTCATGTTTTTAACGGTAATTACAATGTCTATAAACTTTGGGATCGTTATTTTCCAAAAATGGTTTCAAATTATCCTGATTCATCAATTTTACAAGTAAAAGGCGATCCCGGAATTTGGTTAATTGAGAATGGAAAAAAACGCCCTTTCTTAACTTACTCCGCCTTCATATCTCGATACAGAATTGACCAAGTAGTTATAGTCAGTCGAGACGAACTTGATAGTTACGCTCCAGGCACAGGGGTGAAATTTGCTAATTATTCTCTTGTGCAAACACCAGACAAGAAAATATATTTATTAGTTAACAATGATAAAAGAGAATTTGAGAGTCTCGCTGTATTTAAAAAAATAGGTTTCAACATGGATGAAATTCAAGCAGCCAGTGTCTCTGATTTAGCAATCTATGGCAATGGAAAATTAATAACCACATCATCAACTTACGTAACCGGTGTCTTAATGCAAGATCCAGTCAGCGGTGGGATTTATTATGTTATCAATGATACCAAGGCGCCTCTAACTGACAAGATTCTCTTAAGCACGAGATTCAAAGGAGTAAAAATAGTCAAAGCCACAAGCAAAGTTTTAAACACTTACACGAAAATTGCACCAGTTCTTCTTAGTGATGGTACCCTGGTTAAAACCGATAGCTTTCCAACTGTTTATTTAATTTCTAACGGTCTAAAAAGACCATTCGCCGATGAAATAGTCTTTGCAAAACTTGGATATAACGCTAAAAATATAATTACCGTGTCTTCACAATTCTTATATAACTATTCTCAAGGAGAAATAATTAGTTCTCCGCAAACCTCGCTCTAAACCACAATAGGAAATATCGCCACCGGCCATTTGGTCGGTGCTTTCTTTCCAGTTTAATATGACGTTTGCTATTCTTCATTCATTTGTTAATATTTTTGCCGACGGTTACAGTAGCATAAAAACATTCTTATTTTTTGTTTACCTCCTCACTCTAATTGCTCTTTATCTATTTTTTAGAAAAAAAACAATTAGAACAATAAGCTGGAAATATTTCGGCCTAAGTTTAGCGACCATGTATCTTTACGGTCTGGCGTTAGAAATTTTTTACAGCCTTGCCAATAAAATCCCCCTTAAATATGCTCTAATGACCGGTGCCAATGGTGCGATTTCGTTTTCATCCATTTGGCACAGTCATATTGCCAAGGCAGTTATCGGAATTTTTTTTCCACATCTAAAAAATATTGATGCGGGTCGTGCTTATTTAGGTTCTTTTCCTGACTATGTCTTTCTATTCGGCTCAATCTTACTACTAATCCTCCTTTTTGAAGCCTTTATTTATTTTATTACTTCATTTAAAAAATCTCTAATAAACAAAAATAAGCGACAAATAATATTTTTAATTTTTGGCTATGCAGTTGGCTCTTTTTCACTGATAAAAACTTCAGTTGATGGCGGAATTCTACGCCCCCCTTTTATAATTAGTTTTATTTTTATCGCGCTATTTTATCTACGCAATAAAATAGATTTCAATAAATACTATTATTTCATAATTGGTTTTGTTGCTTTAATTCTTTTAATAATTCAGATATATTTAAACCATACACATTTTGGCAGCGACTGGACTTTTATCGGAATTACTGCCCTATTTTTATTATATTGTCTTATTTTTTATGGCAGTGCAAAAAAAATTAATTATTTAGGTTTAATTCTATTTATTTCTTTATTTTTTTGTAGTTGGTGGTTTGCTTCGTTCCGAGATCGCGGTATTTACTCATATTCTCAATTTATTGCGCCTGGCGAAAAAAATACCTATTTTTATAATGATAAAATAGAGGATGTTGATATTTTAGATAAAACTGCAGGAAGAAATATCGAACAACTAGCCAAGCATATAAATCGCAATTTAAATTATCTGCCGATTGCAATTTCAGACCTGACTTGCAAGGAGGAATTACCTTTTCGACCAATTGCCTTTAAACTAAACTCAGACCGACCAATCGCCCAAAATTCATTATTAGGCTCAAATTACTACAAGGTAAGCAACCAAGCGTCAGTCAGTAGCGATAAACAGTGGAAAACGGAAATAATTCTCTATCGTGGTTCTTGTTTTCCAGAAAATTTCTCCGCCATAAATGGAATGCTAATTAAGAATAATATAACAAGTTACATATACTATAATGAAAATAATTTTATAGGCCTCTAGT
Source organism: Patescibacteria group bacterium (assembly GCA_038251925.1). Lineage (GTDB taxonomy): Bacteria > Patescibacteriota > Patescibacteriia > Patescibacteriales > UBA12465 > UBA12465. The sequence goes on from JBBSAU010000033.1 coordinate 4,070, forward strand.
CTGATGATTCTTGGATTCCAAGGTTCTATTTCAAAATGATGCCGTTTACTCTTAATAACTTTTTAATTTATTTTTCGCTTGCCTGGGGTTCTAATATTGCCTTAAATTTTTTGTATGTTGCTAAGCGCTATATTCCTAAATTTTCTCACTTTGATTACCCCTTAGACCTTAACTTAAACTACAAAAAGAATCGCCTTTTAGGCGATTCCACAACTATTCTCGGTTTAATTTTATGTTCAGTCCTAAGTCTATTTATTTTTTTTTATAGCGCCAGTCTTATCTGGTCAATAGCTCCACTAATAGTTTACGCCGGTCATTTATTAGGCAGCTTTATTAAAAGAAGACTTAATAAAAACGGCGGTGAGTTCGTGCCAATAATTGATCACGGCGATTATATGTTACTGCTCGGAATAGTCTTCGTTGCGCTTGGCTACATTAATTTTCTTTTTGCTTTTTGCGCGCTTCTCTTAACTTATATTTTACATCCCCTCGCGTGCCGGTTGGCCTTTAAATTTAAATTAAGAGACCGCCCCTATTAATATTTATTAACGATATCTTCATCGCGATTTATTACCTTATAGGCAGTAATAGTCGCGCTCGCGTCTCTTTCTAAAATTTGAATTTTATAATCTAATGGGATTTCGCGAGATTCTTTTTCGGTATCACTCATAAATTCAGGCACCGCGATATCTTTTTCGTCATTTAAACTTAGCATTTTAAAAGTTAGAGGCTTGCCAGACTCGTCACGCGAAAATACTTCATAATTTCCTAAATGATAAAGTCCTAAGGAATTCTTTTCCGCTTCAGTCATCGGTTCTCCCTTAATTTCTGTTACCATACTTTGAGGAGTGGTTCCTAAATGAATAGCTTCTTTTTTATTTATAAAATAAAAAGTAAGTAATAGTCCAATAACTAAGATAACAACTAAGAGGATAAGAAATTTTAAATATTTTTTATTCATTTTAATTTATATTATTTGAATAATTATCTCCAGTAGCCACCCGGGCAATTCCAACCACATTGGGAAGTACAAGCGCCACATCCGCAGGGATCGTCCAAACAGGGATCTTGTGCACCGCCACTACCAGCCCCTGGTATGTTGTAAGAGGTGCAATTCCAAGGACACTCGGAGCCGCAAAAATCCCAATAGCAGGGATCTGCGACATAAACAGCCGTCGCTGTAATACTATGGGTTACGTTAGTGTCCGTCCGAGAAGCTAATGTTGACAGATTATCGCTCCAGTTATAAAAAACGAATCCATAACTACCAACTGCCGTAACCGTCGTTCCTGAACTGCCCGGACTAACGGACTGGGATGTGACTCCGTTAATATAACCACCTAATCCCGAAAGATAGGTTAAGCCGTACTTAGTCCCTGGACAATCGGATGGACAATTAGCGTTAGACTCGGCACCGTTACAAATACCATCAACGCAGCAAGTCAGTCGAGTTACTCCAGAAACAGTACCAAGATTTACTGCGTTATAAAAATTATTCCATTCGAGATTGTAGTTATTAGGTATAAAATATGTTTTCGACGAACTATTACTAAAACAAATTGCCGTACTGCCATATTTTTTGATAGAATCTCCAAAGTTTGACGTGGACGGCTTAAATGGGTTATTCAAAGCGCCTTGTCCAATGAGTTTATAGGATTCGTGTTGAACCGCTGGATCGGCCAAAACTAACATGGGAACTAAAATTAAAAGTAAGAAAGCGATAGCAGCAAGAATTTTATAATGTTTAAAAAATAAATTAATACTTCTTAAAAAATTTAGTTTACTCATTTTTTTAAAATTAATGATATATAATTTATTATAACATAGAAATATCAACTTAGAAATGTTTTTTCCTAGACCTATCCACCCATTGACAAAATCTAATTTTAGTAGTATAATGTCACTATAATAGTTAAAGTACTTTTAAAATAAAAATAACCGAATATCCCAAACCAAAAAAATAAGAGCCATGAAAACAAACCATGTATTTGGAGTCTTGGGAGCAATCGCTTTCAGCTTCGCAATCTTCTTTTCAGGATGTAATCCTCACGACAATGAAAACTACATTAAAGCCAGCGTCATGTGTGCTCCAGCCGAGAATGTAAGTTATAACAGCGCTACTCTAGTCGCTTTTGTGACCCCTAATGAAGACAATACTCGTGTTTCATTCGAGTATTCAACAGATAAAGTTAACTGGCAGAGCCAGGCTTTAAACCAAACCTTTAACGGTAATATCTCTCTCAGGGTAACTTGTGACATATCCGGACTACAGACAACCGCGCAGTATAGTTATCGCATTAAAGCCGAAAACATTGCAGGATCTATTTATAGTTCTACCCAAAGCTTCACTACTTACGGTCCGCCAAAAGCAATTGTGGCTGCTAGATACGCTGAGAATGTAACTATTACCAGCGCTAAATTAGTTGCTATGATTATTCCCCTGCAATATAGTGCCACTGTTAGTTTTCAATACAGTAGTGACAATATTCATTGGCAGGATCAAGCAGTTAACGGTAGCTTTACCGGCAATGATTCAATCAGCGTGAGTTGTGAGTTAAGTAACTTACAGGCCAATACGGAATATAGTTTCCGTCTTAAAGCCACTAACGTCGCCGGGGAAACTACTAGCGACACTGGTTCGTTTATGACTTATGCACTCAGTGACTATGATGGTAATTTGTATCATACCGTTACTATCGGTAGTCAGACTTGGTTGAAGGAAAACCTTCGCACCACTCACTATGCTAATGGCGACCCGATTGCTAATGTAACTGACCTTAGTGCTTGGGTGTCCTTAACGACCGGCGCATATTGCTGGTATAATAATGACCCTAAAATCGGTGAGGTTTATGGAGCCCTCTATAACTGGTATATTGGCGCTGATCCTCGAGAATTGATTAAGGGCTGGCATGTTCCAGATTTTAAAGAGTTCTATAATTTAGGCATGTTCTTAAATAAAGATATCCCTTATTATTCAGCGCCAATGTTAATGGAAGTCGGTCACGCTCACTGGGGAGAAACAAAAAAAGAAGCCACCAACTCATCCGGATTTACTGCTTTACCTAATGGCGGGATTGATCCTGTATCAAAAATCTTTACTAGTCTAGGAGAAGTTGCATATTTTTGGACAACGGAAGAGATTGAAAATGCAGCAAATGGAATTTATATAGATAAAGATGACTGCTGGCTAAGTTATAATTATTTTTTTTATAAAAATACCGGCTTCGGTTTAAGACTACTAAAGAATTAGTACCAAGTATTAATTCAAAGGAGTGTTTACAATAAACACTCCTTTTTTAAAAACCCCCAAATTTTTTTTGGGGGTTTTGTTAAAAATGTTGTGCCAGCTCAAGTAGCAAATTGAGTTGATTGCTTAAAGCTAAACTAATTAAGTAGTTAACTAAGCAACCGCCTATAATTGAAAAGAAAATAAAAGAATAAGTTTTTCTTGTCCTTAAATTATTTTCATTAAGACTATGAGAAGCTGCGAGTGATAATGTTATTCCTAAGATACTAATTACCGTCATCAAAATAATATTGTTAAAGCCAAAAAATATAGCTGTTAAGGCAATACTAGTGACGGCAATCGCAAATAAGGATACATAGATTAAATCTAAGTCCTTATCAAACATCGCCCTAAGAGCGGTAATGACAAACATTAGAACGAGGCTAAAGCCAAAACCATTTCTTAGCGCTTCTTCGTGGCTTGCATTCAGGTTATGAGTGGAGGCGAAGTAAATTATAGAAATGAGTAGGGCCGGGACTAAAGTCACCATTAAAAACAATGGCGCTAAATTGGTTTCTTCTTTTTTCATGATTCTTTATTTTTTTTGATTTTTAAATAACTATTTTACTTTTTAGACTAAATTATATACTAGTATTTTATTGACTTTATGTCAACTTCTCTAATATCTTTAATTATACTATACTAAAAATACCTAAAATACCAAATTTATGTCCTTAATTAA
>JBBSAU010000034.1:0-8033 GCA_038251925.1 Patescibacteria group bacterium
CTCATTTAATTTAGTTTGCTTACTTTCAATTTCAATTTCCTTATTTTTTAAAGATTCTCCAAGTATCTTCATCTCATTAATTATTTCTGGAGTAGGCTTCGTTTTTGAAGCCTGATTTCTTTGTGCACGGGCACTTTCAATTTCAACTAAAAGTCGACGGATATCAGAGTCAAGTTGCAAAAGCAATTCAACATCAACATCCGATTGACGATTACGATTATTATTCTTGATTAGCTCCGGATTTTCTCTGATCAATTTTATATCAATCATATAATTAATTATTAATTAATAACTTCACCACCGAAAGTTTTCAGCAGATCTCCAATTAGACTCTCGGATTTTTTTTCGGGGACTGATTTTTCTTTTTCACTTACATCAACAAGTGGCGCTTTTTCTTCATGCTTTATTTCCAAATTTTCATCAATCACCGAGCTAACACCCAAAACGCAACCATAGACTTCGGCCAATGTAGTTTCGACAATATTTTTAATTGTAGCATCATTAATCCTATCTTGATGAAATTTATATTTAAATATTAAGCCTATTTTACCGTCTTTAACATCCTGAGGCTGACAATTTTGTAATACAAATGATAAAGAGTGATTGTGTTTTTTTATTCTTACCAAAAACTCTGCCCATTTATCAAAAACCTCTTCGCAACTGAAATTAGCATGAGAATTCTTTAATGATTCATTATTTGTTTTTACCTCTTCTTTTTTTTCATCTGTTTTTACTTTGACGGGTCCAGAATAAGTTTTTTCAATTGCACTCGCAGTTTTTTGATAAGTACTCGAGAAACAAAGATCAACAATTGCTAATTCAAGCGGCAATTGTGAAATTAGCGGATTTTTATTATCATTATAAGCCTCTAAAAATCGTCTAGTATAAACAACTATCTGCTCGAAACTTAGATTTGCGGAAATAGCATTAACTTTTATTTCTAAATTTTCTCCTAAATTCAAACCAAGATTATCTGTCAGGCCTGGGCTAACTTTATTCAACATTATTTTTCTAAGCAAGCCCACCATCTCTCCAGTAAAATTTTTAAGATTAACTCCAGTGTCAACCAAATTATTTATCAATGTAATAGCCTTGGCCGCATCTTTACGACTTAAATATTCAAGTAAGTCGACTACTTCATTACTGTTATAATGAGGAATAACAATTTCAGCTTGTTCGAGAGTAATCTTTTTATCACCCAAAGAAAAGATCTGGCCTAGTAAGCTTTCAGCATCACGCAAATGGCCGCCTGATTTACGCGCGACTGCTTCCAATACCTCAGCGTCAATATCGACTTTCTCAGCTTTAGCAATTAAAGACAATTTTTTAACAATGTCAGCTACGCTGATTCTTTTAAAATCAAAACGCTCGCAACGCGAAATAATTGTTAAGGGCACTTTTTGAATTTCGGTTGTACAAAGAATAAAAATGACATAAGTTGGTGGTTCTTCGATAATTTTTAAAAGCGCATTAAAAGCCGAAATAGACAGCATGTGTACTTCATCGATTATAAAAACTTTAAAGTTAGAGTTGACTGGCGTCAAGCGTGAAAAACTTATAATATTTTCACGAACATTATCAACGCCAGTATTTGAGGCGGCGTCAATTTCAACCACGTCTAAATTTTTTCCCAGCGTTGTGCTAATACAACTAGCGCATTTATTACATGGCTCAAACTCTCCCTCTTTACGATTTAAGCAATTAACAGTTTTCGCAAGAACGCGAGCCAGAGTAGTTTTGCCAACTGCTCTCGGACCACAAAATAAAAAAGCCTGCGCTAATTTGTTAGCGCTAATTTCATTCTGCAAAGTTATTTTAATGTGATTTTGTCCTAAAACTTCTGCAAAATTCTGAGGACGATAATCACGATATAATGTCGGCATATTGGTCTTACTTTAATTTATCTTTAATTAACGGCAAATGAGCACGGCGATTAATCTCCGCTTCAACTAAACGAGTATTTTGCCCATATTTTAAACGACTAAGAGCTCTTATTTTATCAGCCATCCCTGGACGTTTTACTCCAAGAATTGGCCAAATTGTATTAAGCGAAAATGGACGAGTGGCACTATTATCAACTAATAATTTAATACAAGCCATTCCTTTATCAACATTAATTAAATCATAATTGTTAAAAACAGGCGAAAACTCTTTGACTAAAAACTCGGCATCTTCTGAACCAATTTTGAAACTGACCATCGTGCCAACGTTGCCAAAAACTGCATCTTTAATTTCATGATTATTATTCTTACTAAGCTGACCGATATATTGATGCGCAATAATTAAATCAAGAGCATACTTACGCGCTTCTGATAAAATCTGGCAGATAGAGTTGGTTGTAAAATTTTGAAATTCGTCGATATATAAATAAAAATCTTTACGATTCTCAGGAGCTAAGTCGGTTCGCGATAAAGCCGCCATTAAAATTTTACCGACCAAAATCATCCCCAGAAGATAAGCATTCATTTCACCAACAAGACCTTTCGGCAAGTCAACAAGTAATATTTTCTGTCCATCCATTACTTCTCGTAAATTAAAGGCACTTTTTTGCTGACCAATAATCGGTCGCATCATGTCATTTGAAATAAACGAAGTTAGTTTCGATGTAATATAAGGTACGATATTAGCGAGAGCTGCTTCCCCGCCGGCCTTCTCAGCTTCTTTACGCCAGAAGTCCACGACTGTTTGATTTTTACAATTACTTAATTTATATTTTCTAAATTCTTCATCTGCCAAGACTTTCGGTATTTCCATTAGGGTTGAGCCAGACTCAGGATCGTCCATAATTAATAACATGGCGTTACGCATATATTGTTCAAACATCGGCCCGCCAGTGGCTTTGAGATCATACAACTTATCTAAAATACCAATCATTTCATTAATCACAAAACTTTTTTGCTCTGGGTATCGCGCATCATATTCCAATAAATTTAAGGCTAGTGGTCGCTCAATATCAGCTGGAGAAAATATTATGACATCTTCAGCTCTCTCGGGTGGAATACGATCAAGGATGTCGGTAATTAAATCACCATTTGGATCAAAGACACAAACTCCTTCGCCGTTTTGAATATCTTGAATGGCCATATTGGCTAGAAGTACGGATTTACCAGTACCCGATTTACCAACAATATAAGTATGGCGGCGTCTGTCTTGGCGTCTGATTCTAATCTCTTTTTTAATACCACGGTGAATATTTAAACCAAGTGAAATTCCTTCTGTCGGGATATTCGCTGGAGCCGGTGCAATTTTAGATGATAGCCACATAATATTCGGGGTTTCCGTACCTCTGAGTGGAAAATGATATATACTGGCTAATTCTTCACTATTTAACAAGAAGCTATTTCGTTCATGAAAATGGCGATAGATAAAATCTTGAACAATTTTTTCTGGAGATTTTTTATTCGCTCTAGAAAAATTATTTCCATAAGTAAAGTTATTATACTCACTAAAAGTTGAAACAATATTTTCTAAATAGCGACCAGCGTCTTCTTTCGTTTTAGCGCAAGCTATAATCCTTAAATTAACATCAAGTCCTGTCTTTAAATTTTTTTGTTCAATGGTTTTGACTGTTTCCTCTTCAATCGCTGATAATTTACGAGCTGCATTATTCTCTTTATTTTTTTTTGCGTTACTACCAACAACAAATAAATCGGCGATCATTCCCAGAGGCGTACTCGCCCTAACTCCACCAATCACAGAATTCCTTTTATGAATACTGGCAACTACACGACGAGCACGACGATGCCAAGATTTATGGGCACTGCGTACAAGATATTGAATTGCTAAACTCTCATCTTTACTGAGTTTCGAGAGTGTATTTATTATGGAGTTCAAAGGGTCAACTTCCATTTTCTGATAGGTTTTAATTGGAAAGAAAAATCCCCGAGTTGTTCGCAAAGAAGCGGCGGCAATTTGTCCAGTCATGCTAAAGGGGTTATAGTCTTCAACTTCCTCTACTACTGCTTCGGGATAATAGGCTTGAATTTGCTGCTCAATATAGCGGAGGTTAGAAAATGGCGCAACGACATAAAAGGCAATTTTATTATGACTAGCGACAATTTCAAAAGAAAAATGATCGTGTCTACCTGTAAGCCAAGCCTGTAATCCCCTCTCAGCCTTTAAACCACCGACTGCCGCAAAAATTGTTTCTCCCTTAGCGATTTCTTCTCTAAGTGTCGAAACATTAGATACTTTTTTATCGTCGTCTGGCTTCTCCTTTGGCAAGCGGACCAAAAAAACTTGATGGGGAAAATAATGACGACGCGAAAGTAACAATCGTAAAATATAAACAAAAAGCGCTGCTAAAATAATAGCCAGTAGAGTCCATATAATTATTCCAAAAAAATTAATTTGGCCAGCCGCTATTGTTTCCGTCATATTTAAAAATTATTTTTGATTTTTATTATTCGATCAGCTTTAATTTTAACCTCTTGTTCTATAAAAAATCGATTCACACCGGGAATAAGTTGCAACCATTTTCTGATTAATTCGACAATTTTATTAACTTTAACCTTTGTCTCCATTAATAATTTATTTATTTTAAGAACAGTTTCTTCGCCATTTTTTTTAAAGGCCGCCTGCTCGGTCGAATTCATTTTCAAAAAAACTTCATTTAAGCCTTCGGACAAAATATTATCTATTTCCAGGGCTCGTTTTTTTTGCCAATTTTGCGTTTGTGAGACAGCGACAATATTAGTAGCGCGCTTTATTTCGACTGGCTTTGGTTTTTCGTCAATTTTTTCAACTTTAGGCAAAATCAGCTCAGAACTATTTTCTGGGCTTGAAATTTTTTCTATTTTAGCGGGAACAATCTCTGGATTAGGAGCGTTCAACTTTTCTGCGATTATTTCTCCGGCCATAATTTATAATTAATTAGCAGTAATAGCTTCAACTGGACAATTAGCGGCGGCGTTTTTTGAGCATTCAGTTGTTTTAGAGTCAACGACTTCAGCTTTTCCCTCGGCGTTCATAACAAATGTTTCGGGACACATTCCGGCACACATTCCACAGCCGATGCACTTATCTTGATCTACTTTAACCATATTTTTTTTATTAAAATTTATTAAATTTATGTTATTATTATAGCATATTATTTAAAAATTAAAACCCTTTTATCTAGGTGGCAATGCCCAATATTTGACATTTTACTGTCCCTGAGTTATATTTATACCATAAAACTTTAATTACCTTGGACTGCTAGTCTTCTGGCTAGCATTTTCTGTGTATAATCAATTTATATGGCACATAAGAAAGCCGCCGGATCGACCTCCTTGGGACGTGAGTCTGAAAGTAAACGTCTTGGCGTAAAATTAACTGATGGTCAATGGGCCAAAACTGGCGCAATTATTATTCGTCAACGTGGCACAAAATACCATCCCGGCTTAAACGTCGGAATTGGTGGTGATGACACTTTATTCGCCCTAAAAGCTGGTTTTGTGAAATTTACGAGCAGAAAATTATTAAAATTCAACAACACTCTTAAATCGACTAAAATTGTTAATGTAATTCTTCTGACTGATGAGAAAAAAGAAGAATTAAAAAAAATTGCCAAAGAATCAGCTCTAAAAAATGCTAAAAAGAAAGCGACTAAAGGTAGTACGAAGAGAGCGGTTAAGGCTAAAAATAAAAAAACTATAAAAATTTCTTCAAAAAAGAAAACTAAAAAATAATCTCCACTCAAAAAAACAGGTCTTCGCCTGTTTTTTTATAAGAACATAAAAAAGCGCTTTAAAGCGCTTTTTTTATTTTATTTTTTATTTTTACAAACTTTAATAAATTCAACAAATAAAGGATGCGGCGCTAAAGGGCGAGAAATATATTCAGGATGAAATTGAACTCCGATAAAAAAAGGATGATTTTTTATTTCAACAGCCTCAACTATTTTACCATCAGGCGAAGTCCCGGCAACTGCTAACCCTAAATTCTCAAAAGTTTCTCGATAATCATTATTAAATTCAAAACGGTGGCGATGTCGTTCGCTGATAGTTTTATTAGCCCCAAATCTCTTATAAGCCTTCTCCAGATGGGTTCCAGGTGTTAATTTACAAGGCCATGCACCTAAACGAATAGTCCCACCATAGCCTTTTTCTGCAATCAATTTTTCCTGACCGGGCATAATATGAATTACCGGGTTGCTAGTTTTTGGGTCACATTCAGCTGAGTTGGCATCTTTTAAATGGGCCACATTACGAGCGAACTCAATCACCGCCATTTGCATTCCATAACATAAACCGAAATATGGCACATTATTTTCACGACAATATTTAATGGTTTTAATTTTTCCTTCCGATCCCCTTCCGCCCCAACCCTGGGGAACAATAATTCCGTCTAAGTTCTTAAGGATGCGCACACCAGACTTTTCAACATCTTCAGCACTCAACCAATGAAGCTTCACCTTACAATGATTAAAAGCAGCCGCATGTTTCACAGCCTCAATTACTGAAATATATGAATCGGAAAAATTAAAATCACCACTTGAAAAATATTTACCAACAATGCCAATGTTAATTTCTGGACTCTTAATCTTTGAAGCAATAACCATTTTTTTCCACGCGGAATTGTCACTAACTTTCTTGCGAACTGGTAAATTAAATTTTTCTAAAATTCTTAAACTCAAATTATCTTTTTCAAAATTAAGTGGGATATCATAAATTGAATCGGCATCTGGGGCGGCAATAACAGCTTCAAGCGGAACGTTACAATTAATAGATAATTTCTCACGACGGGACATGTCTATCATGAGCTCACTTCTAGCCACTATAAAATCTGGTTGAATTCCAGCTGACTGCAAGCTGCGGACTGCGTGCTGAGTCGGTTTGGTTTTCATCTCTCCTATTTTATTAGGAATTGGTAAATATGAAACAATAACAAATAGAACATCTTTCGGATTAAAAAGTTTCATTACGCGCGCCGCTTCTAAAAATAATAAATTTTCATATTCTCCAACCGTACCACCAATTTCAATAATCATTATTTCCGCCTTTACCTTGGCCACTGCTTTTTCAATTCTCTCGCGAATTTCCTGGGGAATGTGCGGAACAACCTGAACGCACTTACCCTTATATTCTAAATTTCTTTCGCGTTGAATAACTGTCTGATATATACGGCCGGTCGTCATGTAATTCTCACGATAAATATTTTTATTTAAAAATCGTTCATAATTTCCAATATCTTGGTCAGTTTCATCACCGTCTTCGGTCACAAAAACTTCGCCGTGCTCAACCGGGTTCATTGTCCCCGCGTCAACGTTAATATACGGGTCCATTTTGATGGCACTGACATTATATCCTCGTGCTTGAAGAATCTGACCAATAGAAGCGGTGGTTACGCCCTTTCCTACACCAGACATCACTCCCCCGACAACAAAAATGTATTTAGTTGTTTCCATTTCTTTTTTTGATTTTTTTTCTTTTTTTTTAGCCAAAGACATAGGACTTGACAGTTAAATATAATTATGATACAAATATAACATCGTAATAATAAATTTCTTTAAAACTAACCCAAAAAAAACTTTAAAATGGAAGCAGAAAAACTTTATTTGGTAGAATCTGACAATGGAAATGGAATCAGCTTTATTCTAATTGAATTTAATGGAAAAAGCGGTTGCACCCAACTGTTCAAAGCAAAAAAAACGGAGTCTATGGCCCAATTTCTCAATGAAGAATATGCGGCGGCCGTAGTAGAAAATATTGTCGTTACCAACCAGCTTCCTTGTAAAAATTGCAGCAAATCAAAAAAATGTTATTGGTTTTCTATCATTGACTTAATTGACGAAGCTATCGCCCAGGAAATATTCAATTTAGTTAATGACGAACAAGCGGATAGCGTCGCGGCTTATATGGAAGAAAACGATTAAAGTTTTCAACATAATACCGCAAAAAGGCAGACCAAACGGCTGCCTTTTTTCTTTTTATTTCTTTTTCGGTTTCAAAAGTTCTAAAGCTTTATTCATTTGCGGATCAATATTTTTATCGATATCACTTTGGGTATATTTAACAATAATATTCGGCGTAATTCCCTTCTCATTAATAAAA
>JBBSAU010000035.1:0-7988 GCA_038251925.1 Patescibacteria group bacterium
ATACATCGCACCTAAATTACGAGCGGCCAGAGCGCTATGAGGAGATGTTTGAAGAGCTGAGTCCCAAAAACTTATCTTATCTTTAAAAACATGAAGATGATTAAAACTTAAAGCAAAGAAAAAAATAATTAATAAAAGTGAGCCCAGTTTTACAAATTTATTTTTAAAATCTAAATTCTTTACAAAGTCTATTTCCGCAATCATTATAAATAAACCAATAATTGGCAAATACAAACGGTGTTCTAGAAAATCTGGCGTATCAATTAAGTTAAGACGGATAAGCGAGGGGAAAAGAAACAAAGAAAACCAAATAAGTCCCAAGCCCAAATAGCGCCAATTTTTTTTCGGGGATAATAAAATAGCGATAATTAAGATCGGCAAGCTTATTAAGCCATAAATATATTTTGTGTCCGCTAAAATAGGCAAGACTGTTAAATTAAAAGGCAAAAAAACCTTACCAATGCTCAGCAGAACGGCCGGAAAATTTCTCAAAGTTGATTCAATTAATATTTTAAAAGTGACCGGGTCGCTTCCAAGAGCAAAGCGTCTAAATAAATACCAGATTATACCCATCGCTAAAGAGCCGATAATTAGTAGCCACTTATCTGAATTCAAAATTTTTCGTTTGGCGATTACTAATAAGTAAAAAATTATTACCAGCGGCAGCATCGCGGCCGTTTCTTTTGTGAAAAGAGCTAAAAGTAAGAAGGCTAAATAAGCGATATAGTATCTAGGCTGCGGATTCTCCTTAAAAGATAAAAAAGAATTAAAAGCTGCTAAAACGAACAGGGCTAAGAGCGTATCATTTCGCCCCGGTATCCAGGCGACGGCCTGAGTTAAAACTGGATGAACTAAAAATATAGTTGCAAATAAAAAAGCTAACTCACGCTTATAATTTAATTTTATAAATAAGCGAAAAACTAAAAAGGCGACTAGAATGTGAATAAGGATATTTACCAAATGATAGATAAAAGGCAAGGTGCCGCCAACTTGCATATCAAGCATAAATGACAAATTCAAAATTGGACGATAATAGAACTTGGCCGATGAAAAAAAGGCATCGCTCGTAAATACTTCGCCAATGTTTTCTAAATTACTTAGAATTGGAGCATTATCGAGAATAAGACTCTGATCATCAAAATAGGAAAAACTAAAAAAGAGGCTTTGACCGTAAAGCAAAAACCCTAAAACAAATAAAATAAAGTATGGACGCCAGTTTTTGAGCATATCTAAAAAATACTTCTTAATACTTAATCTGAAACTTTTTTTGAAAATAAATATTTAATTCCCTCCCAAACAGTTCCTAGGCCATATTTTAAACTTCGAGAAAAATTAATGCTCGAAGCCTCTTTAAAATACCTAACCGGTGCTGGTATCTCTCCAATCCGGTAACGGTGACCGACAATCTGAAATAAAACTTGGCTATCAAAAACAAAATCATCAGAATTTTTTTGCCAGTTAATTTTTTCAAGAACCTCTTTTTTATAGGCCCTCATTCCTGTGTGCCACTCGGACAAATTATAACCAGATACTAAATTTTCAAAAATACTAAGTGCTCGATTAGAAATATATTTATACATCGGCATCCCTCCGGCCAAAGCCTCACGCCGACTTCGTATACGAGTCCCAAGCATAACGTCGAAATAATTATCACCAATAAACTCGGCAAAAAATTTGATTAATTTTGGATCATATTGGTAATCAGGATGAATCATCACAATTATATCAGCGCCATGCTCAAGTGCTAGGCGGTAGCAAGTTTTTTGATTGGCTCCGTAGCCGCCATTCTTTTCATGCTTATAAACAAATAACCCGAGTCGCTTAGCTTCGTTTACTGTCTCATCTCGACTACAATCATCAACTAAAATAATTTCATCAACAATCTCGGGAATATCGGCGACTGTCATCGCTAAAGTCGTCTCAGCATTATACGCCGGTAAGACTACAATAATTTTTTGCTGATTATACATAAAAAATTTAAATAATTATTCTTACATCAGCTGCTAAAACTCCTTTTTCATAAACAAATAACGGATTGATATCAAACTCTTTAATTTCCGGATGCTCATTAGCTAGACGAGCTAAATTCACCAAAGCTCTCGCTAAACTCTTAGTGTCATACTTCTTTTGTCCCCGAGCCCCATTTAAAATTGGATAAATTTTTAAAGTCGAAATTAATTCCTGAGCTGATTTAATATCTAAATCACTGGTCGCTAATTTTACTTCTTTAAAAACTTCCGTATAAATACCCCCCAGGCCGACCATCATAATCGGACCAAAGGCAGCATCACGCTTAAAGCCAAGAATAATTTCCTGAAAGTGGCTAGACATTTCCTGAACTATTAAATAGTTTTCTTTATTTATTAAAGCGCGTTTATTCTGTTTCTCAAGAATGTAAACATTTTCTCTTAGTACTTTTTCTGTTTTAATATTTACAATGACTGCATTTTTATCGGACTTATGAATAAAATCAGGACCCGTTATTTTTAAAACCAATGGATATTTATATGAAGATATTTTAGAAGCGCTATATTTTTGAGTACGCACTGTCGGAATTTTATAATCGCGTAGAACCTCGAGTGACTTTAAGTAGTCAACGTTAGTAATAGCCTTTTTCACTTTTCGCTTTGGCGCTTGGTAGGGTTTAATTGTATCGAGAGTGTGTTTATAGGCAATTAGTTTTTTAAAACTACGAACCGCTTCCTCGGGATAGTCAAAGCTCGGAATATTATTTTTTTCAAACATATCACGCGCCTCCGCGACGGCTTCACCGCCGACAAAACTCGTCATAATTAATTTATTTGGATATTTTTTCGCTGCAGCAATTATAGCAGTCGCTGTTTTAATCGGTTCAGTTGAAGTCTGCGGAGTAAGCAGGACCAAAAGATTATTAATTTTTTTGTCACTAAGCATAACCTTAAGTCCGTTTTCGTATCGGGCCGCATCAGCATCGCCGAATAAATCCCAAGAACGTCCAAAAGGTATATTTTGTCGCGAAATTTCATCAACAGTTAAAACGGCTATTCCGCCGGCATTAGTCATAACATATAATTCCTGGCCACCGCGATTATGCCATGACTCTTTTCTAAATAATAATAAAAGGTTAAATAATTCTTCTAAGTTTTCAAGCCAAATAGCACCCGATCTTTTTATTCCCGTTTCAACCGCGGCGTTTGATCCGGCGAGCGATCCAGTATGCGACATAGCCAGCGCTCCTCCAGCCGTACTCTGACCAGCCTTTAAAATTGCCACTGGTTTATGCTTAACAAGTCGTGAGACTAAGCTCATTAATTTTTCACCATCTTTAATTTCCTCAAGATAGGCGACCACTAAATCAATTCTTTTATCCGTCGCTAAATAATCAATGATTTCATTCTCATCAAGAACGGCCTTATTACCTAAACTTATAAAATATCCAAAATTAAAATCTTTTACTTTTAACCAATCTAGTGCCGCTGATCCGATTGCTCCTGATTGAGAAAGCAGCGCTGTATTTCCAGTAACCTTATCGGCATTAGCAAAAGTAGCATTTAGCTTATGCCAAGTATTAATAAGACCAAGGCAATTAGGACCAAGAATATTTAAATGATGAGCCGTGGCTATCTTTGTAATTTCCATTTCTAAAACCTTTCCATCTTCCCCCGACTCCTTAAAGCCAGCGCTAATAATAATAATATTTTTGATTCCTAATTTTGCACATTTTTGAATTTCACTGAGAACAAACTGAGCCGGAATGGCTATCACAACTAAAATTGCAGGATAATTATTTTTATTTATATCCTCAAGCGACTTATAGGCATTTAAACCAGCAATTTTTTTTTCTTTCAAATTAATTGGAAATATTTTTCCCTTAAAACCGCCACCGACAACGTTATCAAGAACTTGGCGTCCAATTTTTAGTTTATCACTCGAGGCGCCGATAATAGCGACTGAACTAGGATTAAAAAAATACTTTAATGACATATATTTTAGTTCCGCCTGGGGGCGGGTTTAATTAGACTAGCAAGCCCAAAAATAATTGTTAGTAATAATAAATAATTTAAATTGAAATAGGCCAAAATAATATTCGGCCAAATACTTTCTAGAATTACAAAAAGCAGAAAAAGAAGGAAGCTTCCATAAAATGTTTCACGAATAATTACTGCCAAATTTTTTGCCATAATGTTCGACCATTAAGCTCAATTTTTATTTGATAAATCTCTAAGTTATCATCTATATTATCGTCAGATTTTAAACCAGGAACGGAAATCATAAAACTGTATTTTCCCTTCTCTCGGTATGCCCCTTTTAAATCAAAATCAACGGTAGCTGTTTTAAATCCCTCTTCTGAAAGAGGCTTATTATAATTTGCTACAATATAGCCAGCATCAGTTTTAACTGAAAAGTAACGATCAACTTTTGGTAGTGACGGATTAAAAAGACTCTCCGGACTCCAGGCAAACACACCGTTATTTTCTAAAATTACATCATCTTTTTTTAAAATAATCGCCTTACTTTTTATTAGTAAGTCCGATTTAAAATCAAACTGGCGATAGGGTTCCGTTACTTTAAAACCAAGGCCGGCAAAATTTATAGTTTGCAAACTAGCGGGATTAAGCGCCTTAACTTGAAGATAATTTGAATCTGTGTAAAGAGTTAGCGGCCCAGCGTTTGAAACCGGCCAAACTTTATTAATAAAAGATAAACGACTAAGTGAGCTAACAATCTTTTTTATAACCATATCATCAGTAATCTTGACTTCAACTTTATAAACTCCCGGTTTTAAATTGGTCGGATTTAGAACTATTTTTCTTTCTTCAACTTCGCCGCTACCTGGCTTTAAATTCTCATCCGCCAGCGACTCACTAGCGACAACCTTATCACCAGAATATATTTTAATCTCAATCGGCGCCGCTTTCAGGTCTTGATTTAAATCAGCCAAAATAAACTCAAGCCTTAATGGTTCATTGTTTAGGTAAACATAAAATTGATGAGCTCCGCGCAAGGGTTTTTCAAGAACAATCGGCTGCCCCGTTTTATAATTTGAAATCTGATAATTATAGTTTGGTGAATAATTATAAACTGCCAGGCAATTTTCTAGTCCACTCGCGCAATCTTTTAAATTACCAGCTTCAAAATCCTTGTTAAAGTCGCTCAAACTATTATAATTTTTTTCTTTTTGTAAAAGGATTAAGCCAGCCTCTTCGATCTTATTCCATTTCATCATTAAATAATCAAGCGCCTTATTATCAACCGGTTTTAAATCGTAACGCCAGAGGATATTATCAACTAAGACACCGGCTTCTACAATCGGAGTATCAAGCGCTAAATTATCTCGGTAGACAATTGTCATTTTCGCTTTGTCAAAAGTTCGCGGAGTAAAAACCGAAAAATAAATCGGATCACCAATTAATCGTGGGACTTCAGCACTCTTTAAATCAACTCGCTCCGCTGGCGTAAAACCTAAAATAAAACCTTTGCCACTACGCAGTGATTTTGTATAATCACGCTCATATATAATATGTCCAAAAGGAACAACTTTAAGATATAAAAAAACAATAATTATAATAAATAAAATAAGCCCTAAAATAAAGCGCAATTTAAACAAAAATGGCCATTTTTCCCAGATGGATTTTAACATATCTATCTCTATTTTACGTCATTTTGCTCTTTCTGACAATAAAAAAGAAGCCCCTCTCAGAGCCTCTTTTTTTATCTATTTCCAAATTTATTTACCGTAGTCTTCTCTTTTCTTTTTACCTTTGTATCCAGTACCAGCGGGAATTAAGCAACCAATAATAACATTTTCTTTCAAGCCTTCAAGATAATCAATCTTTCCATTAACAGCCGCGTCAATTAAGACACGTGATGTTTCTTGAAATGAGGCCGCCGAAAGAAATGAGTCTGTTGTTAACGATGCTTTAGTAATTCCAAGCAATAATTTATCAGCCTTGGCTGGATTCTTCAGACCCTTATTAGCTTGAGCCAGAACTTCATCTTCAATTGTTTCGCCAGGTAGTAGCGCGGCATCTCCAGCCTCCTTAACTAAATAACGAGAGAACATCTGGCGAGCAATTATTTCGATATGTTTATCATTAAGCGGTTGACCTTGAGAAGAATAAACATATTGAATTTCAGAAATAATATATTTCTGCGTCTCAAGTTGGCCCTTAAGTTTATACAATTCTCTAAGATCAAGACTCCCTTCAGTTAACTGCGTGCCTCTTTCAATAATTTCTGAATCCTTAACCATTAACATTGTACCTTTAAGAATAGAGAATTCTTTAACTTTCTCAACTTCTTTGGCGACACTGATGTATTTATCGGCCACTGAAGCAATTCCGGCTGATTTTGAGCGAACAACATCACCATTAATACTAAAAAGTTCAGTATTTTTAGCGACCACGGCGCCTTCTTTAACAGAAACTTTAACCTCTAATTTCTTTTTATCTTTAGCAGTAATTCCTCCAGCTAATTTTATCTCATTCATCTTCTCGGAGAAATAATATTTGTCATGATCTTTACCTTTATAGAAAATACTTAAAATTTTCGCCTGCGGGTTATTAACGGAAATTTCTTTACCATCCTGATCTTTAATTATTTTTTGAGCAAATTCAATCTTAACGCGGCCAGACACATCAGAAATTAAAGCTTTTTTCTTAGGACTGCGGGCTTCAAAAATTTCTTCAACTCTTGGTAAACCTTGGGTAATATCATCTTGACCAGCAACACCACCCGAATGGAAGGTTCTCATAGTTAACTGGGTGCCCGGTTCACCAATTGATTGCGCGGCAATAATACCAACCGTCGAACCCATTTTAACTGGTTTATTATAAGCTAAATCCCAACCATAGCACTTAGCACAAATCCCTTTATGCATTTTGCAACTTAGAACTGAGCGAACGCAAGCGTCATTAACGTCTTTGGTTTTTAGCATCTTAATGTTTTCTTCATTCAAGATTTCTCCGGCAGCCAGGACTAATTTACCCTTCACATCTTTAATGTCTTTAGCGGTGTAACGTCCAATTAAACGACGGAAAAAATCATCACCGTTCTTTTCAATTTCAGTTCTATTTAGATCCATGCCAACAGTATCACCGCAATCATCTTCAGCAATAATTACATCTTGCGATACATCAACTAAACGTCTCGTTAAATAACCAGCATTAGCGGTACGAAGAGCGGTGTCGGATAAACCTTTACGTACACCATGAGTAGAAATAAAATATTCAAGTACACCAAATCCCTGTTTGAAATTTCCCTTAACCGGTAATTCGATAATTGCACCCGACGGAGAGGTAACTAAACCTTTCATACCCAAAATCTGAACCGGCTGAGCCCATGAACCACGAGCACCAGAATCAATCATTGAAAAAACTGGCAAAATATCCATCAAACCTTTTTTACAAATATCAGCAATTTTATCTTTAGTATTTGTCCATTCTTCAATTACCTTCGCGTAACGTTCACTTTCAGTTAGCAAACCTTCTTCATATTGTTCTTGAATAAGTTCAACTTTTTCGTTGGCCGCATCAATTAAACGATCTTTTTCTGGCAGTGACGGCAAATCGCCGAAACCCCAAGATAAACCGGATTTTGTAATAAAAGCAAAAGCACGATTTTTCAAACCATCAATAAATTTAACCGTTTCT
Organism: Patescibacteria group bacterium; assembly: GCA_038251925.1. Classification (GTDB taxonomy): domain Bacteria; phylum Patescibacteriota; class Patescibacteriia; order Patescibacteriales; family UBA12465; genus UBA12465. The sequence goes on from JBBSAU010000035.1 coordinate 7,632, forward strand.
TCTTCGCCATAAATTCGTAAGCACTCACGAATTAGATCTTTTAATTTCCCCTTACCAACAACGTCATTTATATATTTTAATTTTTCTGGTAAGAGTGAGTTGAAAATTAAACGACCAGCCGTAGTTTTTAACATCGCCCCATTATAATGGACATTAATCGCTTCATGTAGATCAATAAAATTATTTTCGTAAGCAAGACTAGCTTCGTCTTCATTGCAGAAATAACGCATGTCTTCAACTTTTTTCTCGTTAAAATCTTTTTCAACTAAAGTAATATAATAAGTTCCCCAAACAATATCTTGAGCCGGAGCAACAATTGGATCACCGGTAGCCGGTTTTAATAAGTTATGAGTGGAA
>JBBSAU010000036.1:0-7922 GCA_038251925.1 Patescibacteria group bacterium
AAAATTATCGCTAAAATAATCAGCAAACAAAGTCCTATTAAAATTAGTGAAATTATAGTTGACATAATAATTTAATTAATCTATTTATTTTCGTGGCTCACTTAATTTGTCATTTTAATAAATTCTGAGGAATTTAAACTCGAAGCTCCGACTAAAAGTCCATCAATATTTGATTGACTCAAAAATTCATGTGCATTACTGGCTTTAGTACTACCGCCATATAAGACATTAATATCAATATTTAAAATTCGTTTAATCTGGGCTTTAATAAAAATATGAATTTCGTTTGCCTCGGTTGGCAGCATTGCTTTAGCACTTTTATTGCTACTTATCGCCCAAACAGGCTCATAGGCGATGATTAAATCACAAGCGTTTTTTATCTTAACGCCTTTTAAGGCGTGGCGCAACTGCTCCAATAAATAATTTTTTGTTTCACCAGATCGTTTTTCATCTAATTTTTCGCCGACGCAAAGAATTGGAATTAATTTATTTTCGAGAGCTGATTTGATCTTACTATTTATAATAGCCGAATTTTCATGTAAATGATCTCGGCGTTCGCTGTGACCAAGGATGACATATTTAGTACCCAGAGTTTTTAAATCAGCCGCGGAAACTTCACCGGTTAATGCGCCTCGACTCGAAACGGCGCAATCTTGCGCGCCTAAAATTAATTTACCATTCTTTAAAATTGGTGAAATAAGTGTCAAGGCTAAATAATCAGGACAAATTACGACAGTATTTTTTTCGGATTTTATTTTCTGATTATATTGTTTAGCTAATTTGAGACTTTCTTTAATGCCAAGTTGCATTTTCCAATTAGCTACGATTATTTTTTTCATATTATTTTTGAGTTTGCGCCCATTTAATTGTTCTTTTAATTCCCTCTTCTAAATTTATTTGCGGCTGCCAATCTAAAACTTCCTTAGCTCTTTCGTAACTCAAACAACTTCGCCTTTGTTCACCTGGTTTTCCTGGCATTTCCTTTACTTTTATCGGTCCATCAAGTGCCTTCTCAATACTACTACAAATATTTAATAAATTTGTTTCAATTCCTGAACCAATATTAATCTCGGACTGACAATCAATATTTAAAGCGAGATATAGACCGCGAACGACATCGTCAACATAAACGAAATCACGAGTCTGTAAACCATCGCCAAACTGCATACTTTCTAAATTCTTGACGGCATTGTCGATAAAAATAGCGATTACTCCCGCCTCGCCGCCCTTAAACTGACGCGGTCCGTAAACATTCGCAAATCTTAAAACCGTATAATTCAAACCATAAACCTGAAAATAGTAATTTAAATATTTTTCAACTGTTAATTTGTGAATTCCGTAGGGTGAGACTGGATAAGTCGGGCTACTTTCAGTTGTTGGTATTTCCTCAGCTTCTCCATAAATAGCCCCTCCGGTCGATGAAAAAATTATTTTTTTAACACCGCTCGCATGAGCGTTCATAATAATATTTAAACCACCGAGCGCATTTATTTTATTATCAAAGGCGGGATCACTAACTGATTTACGGACATCGATTTGGGCAGCCAAATGATAAACAAAATCAAATTTTTCTTTTTTAAAAACTTTCTCAATTTTTGATGAACAAATGTCTATTTCATAAAGCTTAGCTTTAGCATTTACATAATCCTTTTTTCCGGAAGACAAGTCATCGATAATAACAACATCGTGACCTTCACTAATTAATTTATCTACTAAGGTTGAGCCGATAAAGCCAGCCCCACCGGTTACGAGTATTTTTGACATATATTTAATATTATCATTTTTATTATCATAACATTAATTCCCCAGAAAATAAAGATAAATATTAGTCAATGTTTAATTGACTAAAATGAAATCCGGCCACATATTTAGTATTTGCCATTCTTCAATATTTTTGCTAAAATATACTAAGATAATTAATTAAAAATTTAGCTAAAAATACCCCTAATTACTGGGAATTTTTTGTTTTTAATTCTGTTTACTATATGCCCAAAGACCCAAAAAAAGAAAATGCCTATGGCGCTGACCAGATTACCGTCCTCGAAGGTTTAGATCCGGTCCGAAAACGACCAGGAATGTACATTGGCTCGACCTCTAGCGCCGGCTTACACCATTTAATCTGGGAAGTGGTTGATAATTCAATTGATGAGGCAATGGCTGGTTATGCGACTGAAATTTCTGTTTCCCTTCTACCCGACGGAATGGTTTCTGAAGCTGATAATGGTCGCGGTATCCCAGTTGAAAAAATTAAAGCGACTGGCATCTCCGCCCTTGAAACAGTTCTGACAGTTCTTCATGCTGGTGGTAAATTTGGTGGCGATAGCGCCTATAAAGTTTCAGGTGGACTTCATGGCGTCGGGGTTTCGGTCGTTAATGCACTAAGTGAATATTTAAAAGCTGAAGTTAGACGTGATGGTAAGGCTTGGGAACAAGAATTTAAAATCGGCAAACCGCTAAAACCGGCTCGAGCAGTTGGCACGAGCAAGGAAACTGGCACAACTATTAGCTTTAAGCCGGACACGACTATTTTCACTGAACTTGAATTTAATTGGGGTAAAATTTTAGATCGTCTTCGCCAACAATCCTATTTAACCAAGGGAATAACTATTAGCGCTTTTGATAAACGTGATGGTCATCGGGAAAAAAAATATAAATTTCATTTTGAGGGCGGCATTAAATCCTACATTAAATCACTACACCGAAATAAATCAGTTAAAAATGATACGATTTTTTATATAGATAAGGACATCAACGGCTGTAAGGTTGAAATTGCCCTGCAATATAATGATGAATATAATGAAAATTTATTAGCTTTTGCAAATAATATTCATAACCCAGAAGGCGGAACTCATGTCGCTGGGTTTCGTTCAGCCCTGACCAGAACTTTAAATAACTACGCCCGTTCTAAAAATTTACTAAAAGAGAAAGATGAAAATCTGACTGGCGATGACGTGCGTGAAGGCTTAACGGTAATTATTAGCGTTAAGTTACCTGACCCACAATTTGAAGGTCAAACCAAAGGCAAGCTCGGTAATGCCGAAATGAAAAGCTATGTTGAAACTGTTTTTGGAGAAGCCTTTAATATCTTTTTAGAAGAACATCCAAAAGAAGCCGAAGCAATTATCGGTAAATGCGTTCTCTCGGCCCTGGCTCGTCTAGCTGCCCGAACCGCTCGAGCAACTATTTTACGAAAAGGCGCCCTTGAAGGTATGACTCTCCCAGGAAAATTAGCCGACTGTTCGAGCCGTCACCCTGAAGAATGCGAATTATACATTGTTGAGGGAGATTCAGCCGGCGGTAGTGCTAAACAAGGCCGCAATCGTAAATTTCAAGCTATACTTCCCTTACGTGGCAAAATTTTAAACGTTGAACGTGCTCGGCTTGATAAAATGCTAGCCAATAATGAAATCAAAAATTTAGTGATTGCCATGGGCACAAATATTGATGATCAATTAGATCTAGAAAAACTAAGATATCATCGAATTATTATCATGACCGATGCCGACGTCGATGGTGCGCATATTCGGACCCTACTTCTTACATTATTTTTCCGACACTTCGCCCCTCTTGTCGCTGGTGGTCACGTCTATATTGCCCAACCGCCACTTTATCAGTTAAAAAAAGGGTCGACTATTCGCTATGCTTATAGCGATGAAGAAAAAGAAAAAATAATTATCGAGCTTGGCGGCAGTCTTCAAGAAGCGACTGAAGTCAGCGAAGAAACTGATGAAGGTGAGACTACCGAAATAATCGAAAATGAGGAAATTGAAGAAGAAGGAGAAGATGGGGGAAATAAAAAAGGAAAAAAAGGTGAAGATGAGAAAAAGAAGCCAACAAAAATTACTATTCAGCGCTATAAAGGTTTAGGAGAAATGAACCCGGATCAACTTTGGGACACAACTATGAACCCGGCAACTCGTATTGTTAAACAAGTAACGATTGAAGATACCGCTAAAGCTGACCAGATATTTGATATGTTAATGGGTGACAACGTCGCCCCGAGAAAAAACTTTATTCAAACACATGCTAAGAAAGTTCAAAATTTAGATTTTTAATATGTATATTTACATTCTCACGCCCATCGTTGCTTTTGCCCTTGCTCAAGGCGCAAAAGTATTTATAAGATCGTTTCACCACAAGATTACCTATCACGATATTTTTGCTTACTCGGATATGCCCAGCGGGCACACATCAGTCGTTATTTCTCTGGTAACTATTCTCGCTTTGAAACTTGGTATCGATTCACCGATTTTTGCTGTTGCTTTTGTTTACGCTATGATTGTTATTACTGATGCGATTGGTCTAAGAAATTATCTCGGTCTCCACGGAAAAACTTTAAATGTTTTAGTTAAAGATCTAAAAGAAGATGAATTCCTTGATCGCTCTTATCCAAAGCAACTTGAAAGAATTGGTCACACGCCAATTCAAGTTGTAGTCGGCGCAATGGTTGGTATAATAACTAGTGTTGTTGCCTGGATCTTATTTTAAATTTCTTTTTAAAAAATAAAGAACCCTTCATTTTATTGAAGGGTTTTTTTGTTTTTTTGTTTTTTGTTTTTTTTCATTGTTACAGAGACATTTGTTGTCTCGCACAATTATCTTCTGGAAAGCTATCCAAGGAATTAATTGGCCGGCTTGCCAAATAGTTCAGAACAAGCGGAGAAAACTCTTTTCCGAATAATTGTTCGTGACAAGCGTGTTTTTTAGCCAGGTCTTCAAAAGCCCTTAAATCTATTCCAAGAAAGGCCAAATCAGCGTTTGTGCAAGCGGCTTTTACCATTTTACTGGCGATTTTTTTGAATCCCCTTTCAGATTCAAGTTCATCATCCAGGAGATCAGCTCCCAAATAAGAATTCAATCTTTGAGCAATTGACTTATGGTCAACCACATTTTTTGTTTCCATGAGAACCCCCTATTTTTATTTGTTAATGTTTATTTTAATTGTATTTAACTATTGAATATATCTATTTTTTAAATTTTTGTCAATATTGAATTCCCGTTCATTTCCTCTGGCTTAGCGATATTCATAATATCTAAAATTGTCGGAACAACATCGTTAAAATTACCAGCTGGAGACAGTAAACTTAAATCATTATTTAAAGGTTCATCAAGGCCAATTGTTTTTCCTTTAAAATCATCGCCAATAATAATAAGTGGAACCGGATTTGTGGTCATTTCTGAATTAATAACTTCTGTCGCCATACTCTTCATATTTTCAGCATTGCCGCAGGCCGAACTAATAATTATTACTCCCTTCTTATCCAAAACAGTCGCCACTATTTTTCGCAAATTCTTATCAATATCTTCAGCGGCTTTTATAACTGCTTTAAAATTACCCGTTCTTGCCACTAAATCGAGAGTGGGGATAGCCACTGCTAAAAAATCATATTTTTCAGTTTTTAAAGATGTAATCAATTCACGACAAATCTGATTAAGTGCCAAAGAGGGTTTAAGGTTATTATCTCCAGTATTTGATGAAACAATATGCCATTCTTCACCCATTAATTTATGCTCCTTATGACCGCTAAAAAAATATGTTAGAGCGGCTAGTCTCTCCGTTTCCGTGATCTTAATTTGTTTTTTATTTAAATCCGCCAATATTTTAGTCAGCGTTATAGTCACTTCAATATTTTCATCATCTAAATCGCGACCAGAGCCAATACTTAAGTAGCGTGAATTTAAATTTTTATTAGAACTCGATAATAGAGCAACGGGAAACTCTTTAATCAAAATATCAAGGAAGGGCAATTTAGCAGAGCTAATTGCGTTCGCCTCGCTAGAAGCCGCTATTCCCCAACCATCGAGCAGCAAAAAAACTAGCGGTCTACTGGGCAGCGGGTCTTCCGGACTAATATCAGCTTTAATATTCATATTAATTAATAATTTCGGCTATTTCTAGCAAGCGGTTATATTTAGCTAGGCGCTCTCCTCTTGAGAGTGAGCCGGCCTTTAAATAATCAGCTCCAACCGCCACCGCGAGATCAACGATGAAATCATCATTAGTTTCTCCACTTCGGTGTGACACAATTACTTTGTAATTATGTTTCTGGGCTAATCTTATACAATCCACAGTTTCCGTCAAGGTTCCAATCTGATTTGGCTTAATAATAATCGAATTGGCGGCCTTTTCTTTAAGTCCTAAGCGTAAACGATCACTACTGGTCGTAAATAAATCATCACCTACAATTAGCAGCTTCGAGCCGAGCTCAGCCGTCAGATCCCGCCAGTTTTCCCAATCATCCTCCGCTAGACCATCTTCGATATAAGCAAATGGATATTTTTTAAGCCATTCATTATAGAGGCCAATCAAATTTGAAGCACTAAAATAGGCATTATCGAGCGAAAAAATATATTTTTTTGTTTTTGTTTCATATAAGACAGATGACCCGACATCAACCCCTAAATAAAAATCCTCGCCCGGCTTATAGCCCATTCGAATCGCCGCCGCCAAGATAAATTCAATCGCTTCAATACTCGAGTCGAGATCAGGCGCATAACCGCCCTCATCTCCCGTATCAGTATCATAGCCAGATTCTTTTAAAACTTTAGCTAACTCATGAAAAATCTCAGCCCCCATTTGAAGCATTTTGGCAGCCTCCATGGCTCGAGGAATAACTAAAAACTCTTGAAAATCTAAATTAGTATCAGCGTGCTTACCACCATTAAAAATGTTAAAAATCGGAGTGGGAATTTTAGGTGAATTTGAATATTTAAAGCTAGTTTGCAAATAGGCAAAAAGTTCTTGCTTCTTACTCAAAGCAGCCGCTCTTGCCACCGCCAAAGAAACTGCCAAAGTAGAGTTCGCTCCCAAATTTCTCTTATTAGGGCTAGCATCAATTTCTATTAAAATGTTATCTATTTCACTTTGTTTCGTAACTTCAAAACCGATTAATCTCGGAGCGATAATTTCATTAATTTTAATTACAGCCTGTAAAACTCCTAAACCATTATAGCGATTAGCATCTCCATCTCGTAACTCTAGTGCTTCGTGAGTTCCTTTTGAGGCACCGCTTGGCACACTCGCCTTGGCGCTGAGATCATTATCTAAAATAACTAGAGCTTCAATCGTCGGATTACCTCTGGAATCTAGAATCTCGCGTGCACGGATGCTTTTAATTTTTGACATATATATTTAAAATTTATTTGCTTATAATTTTGCTTAAGCCCGGCATTTTCCCGCCGCCAAGATAGGTTAACATAGCGCCGCCGGCCGTAGAAATCCAATCGACATATTCGCCCATTTTAGTCATCTTTAGGGCGGCCACAGTTTCTCCTCCACCGACAAGGCCGTAAGCCCGACCACTAGATCTTGAGGCGACTAAGCGGGCGATTGATAAGGTTCCCTGCCGAAAACTCGGATCTTCAAATTTTCCCATTGGACCATTCCAAACTAAAGTTTTTGCTTTTTTAATATACTGTGCATAAAGACTAATAGTTTTCGGTCCAATGTCAAAAATAGTATCGTCCATTTTTACTTCGCGAGTTGAACGAACTAAAGACCGTCCCTCTTTACTTTTAACAACCAGATCAATGGGTAATATTAATTTTGAATTTATTTTTTTTCCTTTATAAAATTTTTTCATAAAGACTAAACTATCTTCATCAAATAATGACTTACCAATTTCAAATTTATTATACTTAAAAAAATTATTAGCCAGAGCGCCCCCTAAAAGAATCTGGCTTGAAGCGGGAAGTAATTTTGAAATTAAGGGAGCCTTAGTAGAAATCTTTGCGCCGCCCATAATAACTACAAACGGCTTCCGAGGCTTTAAAATTTTATTCAAGGCAGTAAGTTCTTTCTCAAGCAGTAAGCCAGCATAAGAAGGCAGATATTTTTTTATCGCGGCCACCGAAGCTTGTTCACGATGGCAGACCGAAAAAGCATCATTAATATAAATATCAGCTAGCTCCGCCAGCTCTTT
>JBBSAU010000037.1:0-7749 GCA_038251925.1 Patescibacteria group bacterium
CAGAAATAACGCATGTCTTCAACTTTTTTCTCGTTAAAATCTTTTTCAACTAAAGTAATATAATAAGTTCCCCAAACAATATCTTGAGCCGGAGCAACAATTGGATCACCGGTAGCCGGTTTTAATAAGTTATGAGTGGAAAGCATTAAAGTTTCCGCTTCATGACGAGCTTCTTTTGTCAGTGGAACGTGAACTGCCATTTGGTCACCATCAAAGTCAGCGTTAAAAGCCGTACAAACTAAAGGATGAATCTGAATCGCTTTACCTTCAATTAAAGTTGGACGAAAGGCCTGAATACCAAGACGATGTAAGGTTGGGGCACGATTTAAGAGCACAAAAGCACCGCGAACAATTTCTTCTAAAATATCCCAAACCTCATCATGACCAGCCTCAATATAACGAGAAGCGCTACGGACATTATGAACAATTTCTCTCTTAATTAATTGAGAAATAATAAATGGTTTAAATAACTCAAGCGCCATGATTTTCGGTAAACCACATTGATCAAGATTTAATTTTGGATTAACAACAATAACGGAACGACCAGAATAATCGACACGTTTACCGAGTAAATTCTGTCGGAAACGTCCTTGTTTACCTTTTAAAGTATCCGCAAGAGATTTTAATTGTCTTTTTTGACCAGTCGAGGCAGTTACAGTTTTTGTGTGACGAGCGGAGTTATCAATTAAAGCATCAACCGCTTCCTGAAGCATTCGCTTTTCGTTACGGCAAATAACTTCTGGAGCATTTAAGTCCATTAATTGTTTCAAACGATTATTACGGTTAATAACCCGACGATATAAATCATTTAAATCAGAGGCCGCAAAACGACCACCATCAAGAGCAACCATTGGACGCAAATCTGGTGGAACAACCGGTAAAACGGTCATAATCATCCATTCCGGTCGAATATCATTATTTCTAAAACTCTTTAAAAGTTTTAAACGTTTAACTAATTTTTCTCTTTTCGACTCAACCGCATCAACTAGCTTCCCTTCTAAATTTTCAATACTAGCCCCGAGATCGATTTTCATTAAAAGTTTTCGAATTGCTTCGGCACCGATTGAAGCTTCGAAAATATGACCGAATTTCAAACTTAAATTCTGATATTGCTGTTCGGATAAAATTAAGAGAGTTTTTAATTCCTTTAATTCTTTCTGGGTTACGCCAAAATCTTCATCAAGTCGAGCCATTCTTTCAACTTTGGCCTTAACTGCTTCCTTAATTTCAGATTCTGACTTATCACCAGCGGTTTCTTTTATTTTATGAACTAAATTATTATATTCATTATCAATACTTTTTACTTTAGATTTATACTCCGCTTTAATTTGTTCAATAGTTGATTCCTTTAGAGCTTCATCAACATCAGTCACAATAAAACTAGCGTAATAAATAACTTTTTCAAGTGACTGAATTCCTAAATTTAAAAGTAAACCGATTTTTGAAGATAAGCCTCTTAAAAACCAAATATGAGTCGCTGAAACCTGTAAACTAATATGACCCATACGTTCGCGACGAACAACCGAGCGTGTTACTTCGACTCCGCATTTATCGCAAACAATTCCCTTATAGCGAATTTTTTTATATTTACCACAAGCGCATTCCCAATCCTTAGTTGGACCAAAAATTTTCTCGCAGAAAAGACCATCCTTTTCCGGCTTCTGTGTTCGGTAGTTAATTGTCTCTGGACGGGTAACTTCACCATGAGACCAATTAAGAATTTCTTCTGGAGAGGCCAGCTTTAAGCGAATGGCGTTGAAATCGCTTGTTTTTATTGGATTTAACATATATTAATAGATGCAAATTAATAATTATTTAGAGTTCTCCGCCCTCTTCTAAGGTCGCTATAACTTCTGGCTTATCAAAGATTACTTTTTCATCTTTTCTAATTTCTTCATCAATTTCGGTAACAACCTCAGAGGCGGGCTGTCCGCCATTACCACCTAGCAACTCAACGTTTAGCCCTAAACCTTTAAGTTCACGAATTAAAACATTGAAAGATTCAGGTACATTTAATTTTTCAATTTCTTCACCCTTAATAATAGACTCATACGCTTTCGATCTTCCCGGAACGTCATCCGACTTAATCGTTAACATTTCTTGTAAAGTATGAGCGGCGCCGTAACCTTCAAGTGCCCAAACTTCCATTTCTCCGAAACGCTGTCCACCGAATTGTGCTTTACCACCTAAAGGCTGTTGCGTAATTAAGGAGTATGGGCCAATTGAACGTTGGTGAATCTTATCCTCAACCATATGGTTAAGTTTCAAGACATATTTATAACCAACCGTAATAGAATGATCATAAGAGCTTCCAGTTTTACCATCATATAAAGTTACTTTCCCGTTTTCCGGTAAACCAGCCGCTATAAGTTCACCCTTAATTTGATCCTCGGTAATACCGTTTAAAGCTGGAGTCATAACTCGATAACCTAACTTATGAGCCGCAAAACCTAAATGAGTTTCAAGTAGTTGTCCGAGGTTCATACGAGAAATAATACCCAGTGGAGATAAGATTACATCGATTGGAGTACCATCGGCCATATAAGGCATATCTTCAATTGGAACAACCTGAGAAATAACACCTTTATTTCCATGACGGCCAGACATCTTATCGCCGACTTGAATCTTTCGAAGATTAGCCACTGCAACTTGAATAGATTGTAAAACACCAGCTGATAATTTATCACCGTCTTCTCGTGAGAAGATTTTGATATCAACTACTTTACCGTGTTCACCGTGCTCAAGATAAAGTGATGAATCGCGAACGTCTTTCGCTTTTTCACCAAAAATAGCTCTCAGTAATTTTTCTTCAGCCGATAGGGTTGTTTCTCCTTTTGGCGTAATTTTACCGACAAGAATATCACCGCTTGAAACTTCAGCGCCAATTCGGATAATACCGTCTTCGTCAAGATTTTTTAATTTTTCTTCAGAGATATTTGGGATGTCGTTAGTGATAAGCTCAGGACCGAGTTTTGTATCACGAACATCAATTGTATAATTTTCAATATGAATCGAAGAATAAATATCTTCTTTTACTAAACGTTCAGAAATAATAACAGCATCTTCATAGTTGAAACCTTCCCAGGTCATAAAGGCAACAAGAACATTTCGTCCAAGTGATAATTCACCATTATCAATCGCTGGACCATCAGACAGAATATCACCCTTCTTTATTTTATCACCGACATTAACAACTGGATGTTGATTAATACAAGTTGAAGAATTAGAACGTAAAAATTTATTCAAAGGATATTTATCAACCGCTCCTTTCTTATTTGTAATTTCAACCAAGGCTGCCTCACATCTAGTAACGACACCATCTTCAAGAGCAATCGCGACGTGACCACTATCACGAGCGGCTCGCGCTTCAACGCCAGTACCAACAATCGGGGCTTCCGCTTTAACGAGCGGCACGGCCTGACGTTGCATGTTCGTTCCCATCAGTGATCTCTGGCCATCGTTATGTTCCATGAAAGGAATAAGTGAAGTAGCAATTGAAATAATTTGATTAGCAGCGACTCCGACAAAATCAATCTTACCAACTTCTTCGACGCCCGGTTGACCATGTTTACGAACTTCGAATTTATGAACAATAAAATAATTATCTTTATCAAAAGGAATGGTTGCATCAGCGGTAATAAATTTTTCTTCTTCGAAAGCGTCAAGATAAACGATTTCATCTGTTACGCGACTTCCCTTTTTATCGCGAACAACTTTTCGATAAGGAGTTTCTAAAAAGCCATAGCTATTTAAACGAGCATAGCTCGCCAAATGGCCGACTAAACCAATGTTTGGACCTTCTGGAGTCGCAATCGGACAAATTCTGCCGTAATGAGTTGCGTGTACATCACGAACATCAAAACCGGCACGCTCGCGAGTCAGTCCACCTGGACCCATCGCTGATAAACGACGCTTATGTTCAAGTTCAGCTAATGGATTTGTCTGATCCATGAATTGCGATAACTGCGAAGACATGAAAAACTCACGGACAACCCCAATTACTGGACGCGCATTAACTAATTTCGAAGGAGTTAAAGAAACGATATCAGTGGTCGACATTCTATCTTTAATAATACGCTCCATTCTCGCGAGACCAACGCGGAAACGATTTTGGATTAAACCACCAATCGCGCGAATACGACGATTACCAAGATGATCAATATCATCCTCTAGTTCTTTTGTAATATTTAATCTGATAACTTCTTTAACGATTAAAACTAAATCTTCTTTACGCAGAATTCGGTTTTCTTTTTTATTAGCTGGTAAAGTTAAATTGAAACGACGATTTAATTTATAACGACCAACACGACCAAAGTCATAACGATCAAAACGGAAAAACATCGAATAAATTAATTGACGAGCATTTTCAACTGACGCTAAATCACCTGGACGAATACGACGATAAACTTCTTGCAAGCCCTCCGCCTCAGTTTTAGCGGCATCTTTTTCAATGGTCGCTTCTATGTATGACTTTTCATCTTTATTTTTAACTAAATCAACGTCGGCAAATAGCTTAATTAATTCTTCGTCAGTTTCATAGCCAAAAGACCTGAGCAGTGAAGTAACGGCTACTTTTCTTTTACGATCAATCCGAACCCAAATAACTTTATTTGAATCAGTTTCAAGTTCTAACCAGGCACCACGATTAGGAATAATTTTAGCACCGTAACATTTCTTACCTTTAACAAATTCAGCCGTAAACATTACACCAGCCGAGCGGATTAACTGAGAAACAACAACTCTCTCAATACCATTAACAATAAAGGTTCCTTTTTCGGTCATCAATGGAAAATCACCAAGAAATACTTCTTGGTTAAGCGCTTTATTGGTTTTCTTATTAAGAAGTCGGGTTTTTACGCGAAGTGGGGCTTCGTAGGTAATATTCTTTTCGCGACTTTCAATCTCGGAAAATTTCGGCTCATCTAAATAATAGTCTTCGAAATATAATTCCAGGTCACGACCGATAAAGTCAGTAACAGGATTTATCTCATCAAATAATTCAGCTAGTCCCTCTTTGAGGAACCAATCATAGGAATCCTTCTGAATCTCAATTAAGTCTGGTAAAGGCATAACTTCCTGAAGCTCAGAAAATGATTTTCTTTTAGACATAGACGTATATTTTATAAAGTATTTATGTAAGATTAAATAAAAAATTAGGGGTACGATTATTTCTTTAACAAAAAAATCCCAATCCCAAATTGGCTTGAGTTTACGTTTATTTAATTAATTATTTTTTCGATAAATCACTTTTTTTAAGTTAAAAAAGTGTTAATGTCTATATAATATACTAAGAAATATTGTTTGTCAATTTTTTTTGACGCTAATTATGCTTCTGGTTCCCCCGCCTCATTTCCACTGCCGTCTGTCTTTAGCTTTAGGGCAATTTCCTCTTTAACAACTATCCTCTCATCCCAGGCCACTTGCTGTCCACCCGCAACGCATATATACTGCTCTGCTCCCTTGCCGGTAAATAGTAATAAGTCTCCTTCTTCAGCTAATTCTAGCGCTTTTTTGATACCTTCACGGCGATCTAGAAGTTTAAATAAATTAACATTTAGAATCTTCCCAGCCTCCTCGGCTCCGGCAGACACAGCGTTAATAATTATAGCCGGATCTTCATCATAAGGATCCTCATTAGTCACAATTACTATATCAGCTTTTTCGGCGGCTATTTTACCTAAAATCGGACGACGAGCCCGATCGCGACCACCTCCAGTTGAACCTAATAAATGAATAATTTTTTCATGAGGTATTAAAGCAATCGCTTCATAAAGCTTAGTGAGAGCCTGAGGTTCAAACGAATAATCAACAATAGCGGTGAAATTCTGGCCGGCGGAAATTAATTCTAATTTTCCCGGAAGCCCGCTAACACTTTCAAGGCCAGTTTTTAATTTTTCGGGATCGATACGTTGATTAAGGCCAACCGCGTAAGCGGCCAGGGCATTGTAAGCATTAAACTCGCCAAGCATATTTAATTTTATTGTTTTATTTCCAATGCTAAGAGAGACCCCATCAATGCTCGAACTTATATCAAGCCCCTTAAGCAGTGTAAAATCTTTAACTGCTAATTCAGAAACGATATTTTTTGCAAAGTCATTAATATTAATTTCTGGCTTCAGAGTGTAGGCCATTTTCACTTCACTCCAAAAATTCAAAAAATAACTGGCATAATTATCATCACCATTAACAATAATCGTCTTTAAAACTCGGCTTAAATCGAGTTTATGTAAATTATTTTTTGGCTTAACAACGATACGAGACTCATTAATATATTTAGTTGAACAATTTTTCAAATGAGCAAATAAGCGGCCCTTAGCCTCTTTATATTTTTCAAAAGTGCCGTGTGATTCTATATGCTCAGGATAAAGACTCGTAAACAAAATTAAATCATAATTTATAAAACGATGACGAAATTGTTTTATTCCTTCAGAGGTTGTTTCCACAATTGCGTAGCGACAATTATTTTTGAGCATCCGCGCCAAGGTACTTTGAATAAAAAGACGCCCCGGCATTGTCATTTTTTTATCATTAAGCCACTCTTGATTCCCGTCAGAAAAACTAGCGGTTGAAGTAAAGCCGGTTTTGTAACCCGCACTCGAAAGCATCTTCGCCAGAAAATAAACCGTCGAAGTTTTACCAGCCGTTCCCGTGACTCCAATAACTATTAATTTACGACTCGGAAACTTATAAACAAAAGCCGAAAACCAAGCCATAATAAAATGATAAATTGGCTGAAGAGCTTTAAATAATTTTATGGGGATAAGTTTTTTTAATTTATTCAACATATACCCTATTATAACAGAAATAGAGTATGCACGAAAGACCCAACTCTTTAGCAAAATCTAGTAAATATCGCTAATAATAAAAAAAATCACCCCGATTCCGAGGGGCGATTTTTTAATGTTTTGATTTTTTACAGATTCTTCTATTACAAATTAAATAATAATTTGTATTAATACTATAACATATAATAATACGGATATCTAGCCCTAATGTTACAGTTATTTAGGGGAGTATTTACTTGGAAAAAAACATCTCATCGTCGTCTTCAAAGGCCCGGCTCGAGGTTTCGGTTTTTTCCTTTTTAACTTCATTTATTTTGGAAATCTCTGTTTTTTTTATGGCCTCAGTGTCCAATGGATGTTCGGCATGAATTTCCTCTAGTATCTCATTTTCATCATCAATCACCTCTTCCTCTTCGTCAGGGGTCAAACTTAACTCTTCTTTTATTTTTTCCTCTTCTTCATCTATTTCATTTTCTTCAGTCGCTGCCTCAATGGCCTCACGAGCATCCTCTTCGGCTTCAATTTCTTTTACCTTATCGCTCTTAAATACTAAAGTGTCATCATTACCTTCATCACTACTTAAATAGCTAGCTGGAGCGCTTGAACTGGTGCGATCATGAACGGGAATGCCACTAATATATTCCCCGCTTTGCGCTTCATATTGTTCTTGGCTAAGCATAACTTCTCTTGGCTTAGCACCATTAGAGGGACCAATAATCCCAGCTTCTTCAAGCATATCTAAAATTTTCGCCGCTCGTCCGTAACCGATTGATAAACGTCTCTGGAGCATTGAAGTCGAAGCTTTATTAGCCTTAACAATTAACTCCTTAGCTGCTTCAAAAAGTTCATCCTCGTCACCATGATTGCCGTCAAGTCCAACGCCAGCGTTACCACCAACTCTCTGCCTATCAGTTACGCCCTCTAAATATTCAGCTGGGCCACTCTTATCTTTAATATAACTAAC
>JBBSAU010000038.1:0-7248 GCA_038251925.1 Patescibacteria group bacterium
AAATCCAACAATGATCGGCACGACAACCGGGATCAAAGCCGGAATAATCATTTCGCGAATAGCGGCTTTTGTAACAATATCAACTGTGCGACCATAGTCAGGTTTTTCTGTGCCGGACATAATTCCGGTTTTTTCTCTAAACTGTGCGCGCACATCTTCAACAACTGCGCCAGCGGCGCGCCCAACCGCTTTCATCGACATCGCTCCAAAAATATATGGTAAAGCTCCACCAATAAATAAACCAATTAAAACGTAAGGGTTATCAATTAAAAATTGAGCACTTCCGCCTGAGGCTTTTATCTTATAAGTAAAATCGGCAAATAATACTAAGGCGGCGAGGGCAGCTGAACCAATTGCGTAACCTTTAGTAACCGCTTTAGTCGTATTACCAACCGCGTCTAATGGGTCAGTAATATTTCTAACATCGTCACCAAGCTCGGCCATCTCGGCGATACCACCAGCATTGTCAGTGATCGGACCATAAGCATCAATCGTAACAATTATGCCCGCCATTGATAACATGGCCATAGCCGCAATCGCGACACCATATAATCCGGCCAATGAAAAGGCTCCTAAAATTGCTAAACAAATAACTAGAACTGGTAGCGCAGTCGATTTCATTGAAACTGCTAAACCAGCGATCACGTTTGTACCATGACCAGTTTTTGAGGCTTCCGCAATTTCTTTAACTGGTCCAAAAGCAGTTGAAGTATAGTATTCAGTAATGACAACTAATAATCCAGTTACGAGCAAGCCAATTAAACTCGCGAAATATATTTTCATGCTTAAACCACCAACAATCATGTATTTGGTAATTGGGTAGAAGGCAATGGCTGCTAAAACTCCAGCCGTAATTAAACCTTTATATAAAGCGCGCATGATATTTTGTTTCTTGCCTAAGCGGATAAAGAAAATACCGATGATAGAAACGATAATTGAAATAGCTCCCAAAATTAGAGGAAATAAAAGTATATTTTCATTCCCTGGAAAAGTTAAAGAAC
Organism: Patescibacteria group bacterium; assembly: GCA_038251925.1. Classification (GTDB taxonomy): domain Bacteria; phylum Patescibacteriota; class Patescibacteriia; order Patescibacteriales; family UBA12465; genus UBA12465. The sequence goes on from JBBSAU010000038.1 coordinate 1,002, forward strand.
CAAGAACCATGGCCGCAATTAAAGTAACGGCATATGTTTCAAATAAATCAGCCGCCATACCCGCACAGTCACCAACGTTATCACCAACGTTATCAGCAATCACGGCTGGATTACGTGGATCATCTTCAGGAATACTAGCCTCAACTTTACCAACTAAATCAGCGCCAACATCGGCTGCTTTAGTATAAATTCCTCCGCCAAGGCGAGCAAAAATCGAAATTAAGGATCCACCAAAGGCAAAACCGATTAAGGCGTGCAAGTCATGAGTTAAAAAATAAAAACTAGATGTACCAAGCAACGCTAAGCCAACAACCAACATTCCCGTTACGCTCCCGCCTTTAACAGCGACGTTTAAAGCTTTGGCGAGTCCGCCGCGAGCCGCTTCAGTCGTTCGGACGTTAGCACGAACGCTAACAAACATTCCGATATAGCCGGTTAAAGCTGAAAGAGCTGCTCCAATTATAAATGCGAGAGCGGTTTTCCAGCCAAGCTCAGGAATAAAACCAATAATTAAAAATAAAACAGCCGCTACCATAGCTACCGCTTTATACTGACGATTTAAGAAAGCTTTTGCGCCCTCTTGAATAGCCTTGGCGATCTCTTTCATTTTGTCGTTGCCTTCTGGCATCCGCAAAATAGAAGCAATTACGATACCACCATAAACAATGGCGACTAGCGCGCTTCCTAAAATGAATAATGTCATCATCATAGTTTTGTTTCTTACTCTTTTTTAGTATTTTTAGTTTTTTTAGTTTTAACTTCTTTCTCTTTCTCAGCTTTTTCTACTTTTTCTTTTTTTACTTTTGATTTTGGTTTTTCTTCACTAGTTTCCTCACTAGTTTCTTCACTTGCATCTGTAGCTATTTCTTCTTCTACCATTTTTTCAAATTCTTCAACAGGTATAACCTCAACTGGCTCTTCACTAATAGTTTTGTCCCCCGCTTCTTCTAAAATTTGATTATCTTCAAGAATTTCCATAGATTCTCCATCACTGGCTAGCACTTTCTTTTCCCCCTCTTCCGTTGCCTCAATAATATCTATTTTCCAACCAGTTAAACGAGCGGCCAAGCGAACATTCTGACCATTTTTACCAATAGCGAGGGATAATTTATCAGACGCAACTTTTACAATCGCTTTATGATCAGTTTCTTCAAGTTCAATTGAAATAACTTTAGCCGGAGCGAGAGCATTGGCAATAAATTTAGCGGCATCCTCATTATATTCAATAATATCAATTTTTTCACCACCGAGTTCACTAATAATCGTTTGAATACGACTCCCACGCTGACCAACGCAAGAACCTACTGGGTCAACATTCTCAGCGTCACTTGATATCGCGACCTTAGAACGAGAACCAGCTTCACGCGCGACTTCTTTTATTTCTACTAGACCATTAGCAATTTCGGGGATTTCTAAATAGAAAACTTTCTTTAAAATCTCTTCGCTACGACGAGATAAAATAATTTCCGGCCCCTTATGGCCTTCTCTAACTTCTTTGATGTAGACCTTGAGTCTGTCATTTGGATTATAGTGTTCATTAAAAATTTGTTCTTCGGCTGGTAAAAGTCCAATTGCTTTTCCAAGATCAACAAATACGAAACGACCCTCGCGGCGCTGAACAATTCCAGAAACAACCTCTCTCTCCTTACCCTTAAACTCTCCGAAGATCATATCTCTTTCCATTTCTCTGAGTTTCTGAATGATAACCTGTTTGGCGGTTTGCGCAGCCATACGTCCATAACTTTCAGGAATTGGTAAATCAGTCACAATCTCCTCGCCAACCTTGGCTTCGAATTTTAAAATAGCCGCCTCTTTGATCTGAATATCTGTTTTCGGATTGAATTTCTTTTTTCCTTCTTCAATAGCCTCATCATCAGAAACGTAAAAACCAACTCGAGTTTCTTCTTTTTTTATTTCTTTAGGATTTGGATTATATAAATTTTGAAGCATCTCGGCCTCTTCTTGCTCCGGTAAATTTTCAACTACTGTTTTTACATCAAAAATTTCCGACGCTCCCGTAGTCGGATCAAACTTTACTCTAATATTTTGATTTCGTTCACCGTAATCTTTTCGGTAAGCTGCGGCTAGCGCTAATTCAATCGCCGCAATGACTGCGTTATACTCTAAATTTTTCTCTTCACATAATTGTTTGATGGCTGTACTTATTTCTGACATATTTTTTTTATTTTCATCCTTATTAAAGATAAGGATTGCTTTTTATGAGAAAAAGCTAATTGCATTAAACAACTAGCTTTCTATTAATATGATAGCATATTTTATATTTTTGTCAAAATAGACCCGCTCCGATTAGAAGGCCGGACCATTAGTTATGGCCCTATTTAAATACTTCAATATATAGTAACTAATACCCCACGCCGACATAACAATAACTAGACCAATAACCGCATCACGAATTTGCGCGACTGCTTTCTTGACTTGATCTTCATTACCGGCCGCAGTCATATATCGAAACCCGGCAAAAATTGTTAAAACTAAAAAAATTATTCCCAAGAGACTTAAAACTACCACAATTATTTTAACAGCGATTGTTCTTAAATCAGACTTATCATTACCATATACTCTAGCAATATCGCTCATTCCTTCTTGACCAGTAAACAGAGCTTCGTCAGCCAGAGCAGGTTGAGGAGCAGCGGAAATCATTGCTAGCTGAAACACACTAAAAATAGCCAAAAAGAGAAAAGAATAGATATGTTTTTTAGTGATTGCCATATATATATGATATAGTTTAGTTAGACTTAAGCCGTCCTTGCTAAAATAAGGACTTATCCTTATTATATAAAATCAGCACTAAAAATACAAGAAAATGAGTTTAGCCAAAAAAATTGCCCATAATACTCTTATCCAAATTGCCGGAAAACTGGTATCAACCATTCTTGGTCTTTTTTCTTTGGCTTTAATTACTCGCTACTTGGGCCAAACTGGTTTTGGTGAATATACCACTATTATAACCTTCTTAACTTTCTTCGCCGTAATAGCTGATTTAGGTTTGACACTTGTTACTGTCCAAATGATTAGCGGTGAAACAAAAAATGAAAATAAAATCTTAAACAATCTATTCAGCTTGCGCTTAGTATCGGCTTTACTTTTTATCGGCCTAGCCCCGATTGTTGTAATGTTTTTCCCTTATAGTGCGGCCGTTAAATTTGGAGTTTTAATTGCCGCCATATCTTTTATCTTTCCCGCCCTCAACCAAATTCTAATCGGACTCTTCCAAAAAAAATTAAGCATGGACAGAGCTGCCTTGGCAGAAGTTGTCAGCCGCATTGTTTTAGTTATCGGCATCGTTCTAACCTTAAAATATAATTATGGCTTAATGGGGGTCTTAATAACAACGATTGCCTCAAGTGCTGCCAGCTTCTTACTTCATTATATTTTTGCCTGTAAATTTGCAGTCGTAAAATTTCAATTTGATCTTTCTTTATGGAAAACAATTATTAGTCGATCCTGGCCGCTCGCAATTACGATTGTTTTAAACTTAATTTATTTGCGGGCTGATACTTTAATCCTTTCCTTATTTCGCGGACCAGATGTCGTTGGTTTATATGGGGCCGCCTACAAAATTATCGATGTTTTGACTACTCTTCCTTTTATGTTTGCCGGACTTATTCTGCCGATTCTAACTAGCGCTTGGGCAGAAAATAATCATGTTTATTTTAAAAAAGTATTACAAAAATCTTTTGATTGTATGGCAATCGCGGCTATACCCTTAATGATTGGTGCTCAATTTTTAGGCAAACCGATAATGCAATTTGTCGCCGGTAATGATTTTATACTAGCGGGAAATATTTTGAAAATTCTTATCTTTTCGGTCGCGGCCATATTCCTCGGAACAATGTTTTCTCATGCCGTCATTGCCATTAATAAACAAAAGAAAATGATTGGCTTTTATATCTTTACCAGCATTACTTCACTAATCGCTTACCTAATATTAATTCCTCGCTACTCATATATTGGGGCCGCTAGCGTAACGATTTATAGCGAAGCCCTGATTGCTATTTTCTCGGCTTACTGTATCTTTAAGTATAGTCACTTCTTTCCTCGTTTTAATGTTGTACTAAAATCACTACTTTCTGGTGGCATTATGGGAGCTTTTATTTACTATCTTCCGAGCCACTACCAATCTAGCTTAACTGGCCTACTTCTAATATTAGTTACTGCTAGTTTAATCTACTTCATTTCCCTTTATCTTTTAGGCGGCATAAGCAAGGAAGATTTACATTCAATTTTTAAAAAACAAACGAAAGATGGTGGCTCGATTTATGAATCAAATACTAATCTATAAATATGACAAATAAAAACTTTCCTGAAATAATTTTTGAAAATGACGATTATCTCGTTATTAATAAACCGGCCGGAATTGCCGTGCATGCTGGCGGTAATATTAAAGAAGAAACAATTGCTGATTTATTAATTGAACGTTATCCGACCATTAAAGAAGTTGGTGATGACCCTATTAGACCAGGCCTAGTCCATCGTCTTGATAAAGAGGTTAGTGGGTTAATGGTTATTGCTAAAAACAATAAGACTTTTCAGATTTTAAAAAACCAGTTTAAAGATCGCGATGTTAATAAAGAATACATTGCTCTAGTTCACGGAAAAATGACAACTGAATACGGAGATATAAAATTCCCAATTAAAAGATCGAGTGAGGGCTATAAAATGGCAGCCATGCCTCTTAATACCGTCGACCTTTTAAGTCGTCGTCACCCTAAAGATAGGGATCAGGGAAATCTCGACGGCATGTTTAAAGCTCGTGAAGCAATTACTGAGTATAGCGTATTAAAGCATTATATAAACTATACGCTGCTCCAAGTAAAAATTAAGACTGGCCGCACCCACCAAATCAGGGTACACTTTTTTGCACTCGGTCATCCCTTAGTCGGCGATACTCTATATTTTAATAAAAAATCAAAAGCGCAAAATTTAAAAGTTAATCTCGGTCGAATTTTCCTAGCGGCCAATAAATTAAGTTTTAAAGATTGTGCTGGCGAGCTTCAAAATTTTAGCCTCGAAATGCCGCCTGTTTTGGTCGATTTTTTGAAAAACATCAAATAAATTGACGCTAAGATTAATATTTATTATAATTAAGAGGTTAATAAAATTTACTAATAATTTAATAATAATCAAAGAAAAAATATGAAGAAACTTCCTTCTATTTTCCGACAAAAAAAGACTTGGACCACCCTCTTGGTGATCGCCCTTGTCTTGGTAGCGTTGGGACTTATTACGTTATCATCTTTAAAAAAGACTAATTCGAAAATGCCCGTCAATAAACCGGGTAAAACAGTTTCAACAGATGTTGCAAAAAAAACCGCTGAAGATTTTATCAATAATTTCTTAATGCAAAGCGGCAGCAAGGCAAGTATCAAAGACATTACAACTGAGTATGGTTTATATAAACTGAGCGTTGATATTACTAGTGATGTTGTTGAGTCATACATGACTAAAGATGGTAAATTATTCTTTCCCCAGGCTTTAAACGTCGCCGAAGTTACGGCCGCTAAGAATGGAACCGCTGCTACCGACACTCCTGGTGCCGCCGCCGCTCCTTCAGCCACTGTCACTAAAAAAAGTGACAAACCAGTTATTGAATTATTCGTTATGAGCTATTGCCCATATGGTACTCAAATCGAAAAAGGAATGTTACCGGTTGTTGAAGCTTTGGGTAATAAAATCGATTTCCAATTAAAATTCTGTAGCTACGCTATGCATGGTGAGAAAGAGCTAAGAGAAAACTTACTTCAATATTGTATTCAAAAAGATCAAAATGCTAAATTTAATTCCTACCTTAAGTGTTTTCTAGAAAATAGCGACTCAGCTTCTTGTCTTACTAGCACCGGAATAAATACTAGCGCTGCTAATACTTGTGTTACTAAAACCGACACTCAATTTAAGGTCATGGCTAACTTCACAAATAAAGTTGGCTACCAAGGATCCTACCCTGGCTTTGATGTTGAGAAGGCTGATAACACTAAATATAGTGTTGGCGGTTCTCCAACTTTAATTATTAATGGTGAAGATATTCAAAGTGGTCGCGACTCCGCTTCTCTCTTGAAGACTATCTGTAGCGCCTTTAATAATCCACCAAAAGAATGTTCAACTGTCTTATCAAGTGCCTCACCATCGGCTGGTTTCGGCACAGCTACCGCTGCTGCAAGTGGCGCAGACGCAGCCGCATGTCAGTAATTTACGGATTTCGAAATACTTTAAAAAACAGACCCACTCG
>JBBSAU010000039.1:0-7158 GCA_038251925.1 Patescibacteria group bacterium
CAAGGCAAAGCCGTCGGACGAGCCGCTCATAGCGGTAATTAGTGTTTCCATTGCTTATTTTTTATTTGATTATTATTTTAAAGATCTGAGTTTTGTTAATCTAACACATTTATTATTAAATGTCAAGTAGGGCTTATATTTTTTTCAAATCTTTGGAATAAAGAACAAATAGAGTATTTTTCTTTTTTTAAAAAGTGTATAATGAAGATATAAGATAAATTATAAATTTATGCCAAAAAAACAGACAACGCAAAAAAAGCAAACTAAAAAAGAGGCGTCCGCAAAAGAGCAGTTTAAAGTTTACGGTCACGATCTAGTTAAAAAAATTAAGGAGTTAATTAAAGAGGGAAATATTCGCCGAATTATTATTAAGAATGAAAAAGGCAAAGTTATGATGGAAATACCCGTAACCTTTGTCGTAGTCGGCGCATTTTTTGCTCCTGTACTAGCAGCCATTGGTGCCTTAGCAGCCCTAATGACGCAATGTACTATAGAAGTTGAAAGAAAATAAACTTTATAAATTTAAAATAAAAAAGACCCTTGTTTGTTGGGCCTTTTTTATTTATTTATTTAATCAGTTCTAAAACCTCATCACGTTTTTCTGTCATTAATTTTTGACTCGTCGCCTCAAGGTTCAGGCGTATTTTTGGTTCAGTATTGGAGCCACGAACGTTAAACCAGAAATCTGGATATTCAACAGAAACGCCATCAAGTTTATTTATTTTTGCGTCTGCATATTTTTCTTCGATAGCGGCGAAAACCGCCTCTTTGCTGTTTACGCTTTTATTTATTTCGCCAGATAGGAAGTACTTATTATAAGGTTTTATTTGTTCAGAGATAGGTAAATCACTGGCAGAAAAAAGTAATAATAATTTAAGAATCATTAGACTTGGAAATTCAAAGCAACCGACCGGGCTATTAAAATAAAAATGTCCTGACGATTCGCCAGCAAAATAAATACCTTCTTTTATCATTTGCTCTTTTATTAGCGAGTGGCCAACGCGAGTAATTACTGGAATACCACCGGCTGCGATAATTAGGTCGGGCGTTATTTTTCCTGGTCTAACGTCATAACCTATTTTTGCACCTGGTTTATCCATTAAGAAAGATTGCGCGAGTAACCCACGGATAATCGCTGGATTGATAGTTTCACCCTTATCATCAACAAAGAAAATTCGATCACCATCACCATCAGTCGCAATACCTAAGTCGGCTCTTTGATTTATAATTGCATTTTTTAATTCAGCCAGGTTCTCCTCTTTTAAGGGGTCGGCTTCGTGAGCGGGGAATGTGCCGTCAAGTTTAAAATTAAGGGCCGACGCCTCCCCGGTAGTCAGGTGGAGTATTTTTTCGAGGTAAGTTGCGCCCATACCGTTAGCCGAGTCGGCGACAATTTTAAATTTCTTCAATTTTGATAAATCAAGCAAACTCCAAGTATAGTTTAGTTCATCCTCAAGAGCCGAGTCGTTAATTAATACTTGGCCCTTTTCGGCGGCTGGTAAAAAATGATTAGTAATTATTTGCTCTTTAATGAAATTAATTCCTGTCTCACCGCTAATTGGCTCACTCTTAGCGCGTACCATTTTAAAGCCATTCCATTCTTTTGGATTATGCGAAGCTGAAATCATTATTCCTCCTTGGTAGTTATATTTACTAACAGCAAAGTAAAAAGTTGGGGTTGAAATAATTCCTAAATAAATTACTTCAGCGCCAGCATCCGTTAGTCCTCTAACAAGATTGTCTTTTAGAGCCGGAGAAGATATACGCATGTCCATAGCGACCGCAATTTGCATTTTTCCAAAACTATAATCAGGATCATTTTTTCTGAGCTCAACATAAGCTAAGCCTAGCAGATAAGCCATTTCGTTATCGAAATCTGTTCCGTAGATTCCGCGAATGTCGTAAGCTTTAAAGATTTCTGTATTGATTGGAAGCATATGTGTAGATACCACCTAAGCCGAGCCAAATAGCAATTAAGCCGATAATCCAGCCGACAAAAGGTATGGCAAATAGTAACCAAGAAATAATTACGCCTAAGATTAATGACCAGATTAACTTGACTTGATGATTTTTATTTAAATTTTTTAAAATTAATTGACCGAGAAGAATGGCTGTAAAAAGTTTTGCGACATAAATAGCGACCAGCCACCAAACCATTATAATTAAAGCCAGGGGTACTCCAATTAAAGTAAAAGCAAGAACTAAGGCGATTGGTGGCAAGGCAAACATGAGGATTAGACCAGGTAGTGCTACTTTCATTGGTTTGGATTCAATCTTAGAAATTATTTTTGGAGTGATTTTTTTAAAAAGAGTAATTAAAATTAGACCAACAGCGAGAGCTGCAAAAATAGAGTAAAGCATTGTCCAAATCCAAACGGTCGCAAAATCATTTTTATTATTTTCGGGAATTTTTTGTTGAAGCTTTCCGCCCAAAGTTGCTTTTTCAGATATAGAAGCAGATTTATCCGCTGTATAAACTATGTCACCTCCGATTATAGCCTCTGAAGAAATCGTAAGTCCTTCGCCGAGTTTATTGCCAGATAATTTTAAATTAATATTTTTAGCGACTTTGCCGGAGATTAGGGCGCGAGTGAAATAGCCAGATAAACCGCCTTCAATAACGCCACGACTTTCAAGATTCATGCCAGCCGCATAAACATCCCAGCCAGTCTTGCTGGCAGTACCGAGAACAATACTTGTTCCGAAAGCATTAATATTTCGAGCAACCGAACCGTTTAGGTTTATTGTAGTTCCGGCAACGCGAATATTTCCGCCGACCTCACCGTTTATAGTAATATTTTGAGCAATAGCGATAATATCTCCTTCAATGCGGCCGTTAACGGTAATTATTTGCGCAGCCGTAATTAAGTCACCGCTAACGTTGCCGTCAATAGTTAGGGTATTGGCAGTTACATAAAGATTGCCAGTGACAATCTCATCTTTAGGAATATAAACAGAATCTCCGGCCTTTGTTTCCATGGCCTTAACGGCGCCAAAGGGAAGAAGGATGAGGGCTAAAAATACAATAATTTTGGCTAGACTGTTTTTCATATTTATATTGTTTAATTTAAGAAAATGATATATTATTAGGGCGTGTTTATTCATTATAACAGGAAATATATGGAGGAAGCAATAAAAGACCTATTAAATAATTATATAAAAGATTTAAAAAACAGAGACGATCTTGAAGTTATTAAGCGTTTAATTTGTAAAAAATATAAGATTTCACAAATTCTAAACTCAGATATTTTATCTAAGTATCGTTTTTTGCTCAAAAAGGGGGAAATTAAGCCTGTCGAATTACTTGAAAGAACCTTGCGTAAAAGAAGTATTAGAACCATGTCTGGCATAGCGCCAGTTGCAGTTCTGACTAAATCTTATCCTTGCCCAGGAAACTGTGCTTATTGTCCGCACGAGTCCGATGTTCCTGTGAGCTATCTTTCTAACGAACCAGCGGTTATGCGGGCAATTCGCTGCGGCTATGATCCTTATGTTCAAGTTAGCCATCGTTTAAAATCTCTCGTAAACAACGGCCACCAACCAACTAAGATTGAATTGATTGTTATTGGTGGTACTTGGAGTTATTTACCAACGCGTTATAAGTATTGGTATATTTTAAATTGCTTTAAAGCGGCTAACGATTTTCAAAAAAAGACCGTCGACTTAAAATCTTTTTATAAAAAAAGTTTGGGTTTAGCAGAGTTAAAAAAATTATTAGCTTACGAGCAGAAAAGAAATGAAACGGCTAAGTATAATTTAATTGGTGTGACTCTGGAAACGCGACCAGATTATATTAATGAAAAAGAACTTCGAGAAATGCGGGATTTAGGTTGTACGCGAGTCGAAATTGGCGTGCAAGTAATTGATGATAAAATACTCGCTTTAAATAATCGTGGTCATGGCGTTAAAGAAATAGTTGAGGCCACAAAATTATTAAAACAATTTGGTTTTAAAGTCACTTATCATTTAATGCCCGCACTTCCAGGAGCAACGCCAAAAAAAGATTTAGAATTATTCAAACAATTATTTACTGACGAAAGATTTCAGCCCGATCAGATAAAATTTTATCCGACAGTGGTAACCAAGGGGAGTTTATTATATAAGTGGTATTTAGAGGGAAAATATAAAGCTTATAGTGATAAGGTTTTGCAGAAACTAATTATTGAATGCAAGGCGGTAGTACCGACCTATGTTCGCATTATTCGTTTAATTCGTGATATCCCAGCCGAATCAATTGTGGCTGGAAATAAAATTACTAATTTACGCCAAGTTATGCAGCAGCAGGGTGTAAAATGTAATTGTATTCGTTGTCGCGAGGCGAAAGATAAGCCAGCCAAGGATTATGAATTAAATATTTTAGAATACTCGGCTTCAAGCGGAAAAGAATATTTTATTAGCGCTGATAGTCGCGACGGAAAAACTTTATTTGGATTTTGCCGTCTTCGTTTAGATAGAGATAGTTTAATTGCACCGGCCATTATTCGAGAACTTCATGTTTATGGAGAACTGGTTATGATGGGTGAAAAGAAAAAGGTCCAACATAGCGGACTGGGCACAAAATTACTTCTTAGTGCTGAGAGATTGGTTAAGGCAGCAGAGATAGACAGGCTCGCGATTATATCGGGAGTTGGTGTTAGGGGTTATTATAAGAAATTTGGCTATAAGTTAAGGGGAACTTATATGGAGAAAAGAATAAGTTAATATTTTTGACAAACATAGTTCTCTAAACTAATATTAAAGATATGAAATACGACAACTTACAACAACAAGACCCGGCCGTTTGGGAGATAATTGAGAAGGAAGAGAGGCGGCAGAATGAAGAACTTGAGCTAATTGCTTCGGAAAATTATGTTTCCCCGGCTGTTCTTGAGGCGATGGCAACAGTTTTAACTAATAAATATAGCGAAGGTTATAGTGGTAAACGTTATTACGGCGGCAATTACAACATTGATGAAATTGAAACCTTGGCAATTGATCGAGTTAAGAAGTTATTTGAGGCTGAACACGTTAACGTTCAACCTTTATCCGGCTCACCGGCTAACGCCGCCGTTTACATGGCTTTTTTAAATCCGGGTGATAAAGTTTTAGGTTTAAAACTTGACCATGGTGGTCATTTATCTCACGGTCATAGTGTAAATTTTTCGGGACGTTTGTATAACTTTGTTCAATATGGAGTAGACGCGAAAACCGAAATTATAAATATGGATGAAGTTCGTGAAATTGCTTTGCGTGAAAAACCGAAAATGATAGTGGCTGGTTTTTCTGCCTATTCACGAGAAATTGATTGGCAAAAATTTCAAGATATTGCTGATGAAATTGGGGCTTATACTTTTGCCGATATTGCGCATATCGCCGGGTTAATTGCCGGCAAACAATTAAAAAATCCAGTGCCGATTTTTGATGTTGTTTCAACTACGACCCATAAAACTTTGCGTGGGCCTCGCGGAGCGATTATAATGTGTAAGGAAAAATTTGCTAAGCAAGTTAATAGTGCTGTTTTTCCGGGAATGCAGGGCGGACCACATGATCATATTACGGCGGCAAAAGCGATTGCGTTCGGTGAAGCTCTTAAACCAGAATTTATTGAATATTCTCGTCAGATTATTCTAAACGCCAAGGCCATGGCGGCTGAATTTATTTCTCGGGGTTATCGTATTATCTCTGGTGGAACAGATAATCATTTAATGGTCGTGGACTTAAGTAGTAAAGGCTTAGTCGGTAAAGAAGCGGAAAAGGTTTTAGAGAAAATCGGCGTTTCAGTGTCTCGTTCAACTATTCCCAATGATCCAAACCCGCCGATGAATCCGTCGGGAATTAGAATAGGAACTCCGGCTGTTACAACTCGTGGTCTTAAAGAAGGAGATATGAAATTAATTGTTGAATATATCGATGAGGCTTTTATTAATCGTGAAGATGATAATAAATTATCTGAGTTAAAACAAAAAGTTAAAGAGATGTGTTTAGCGAACCCGATTCCTACTAAATAAATTAGATCGAAATAGCTATATGGTACATAAAATTAATGGAAAAGTGATCGCGGAAAAATTTAAAGATCAGATTGCCGAGCAAATATTTAAACTTGATGGACCAAGACCAAACTTGGCCATTATTTTAGTTGGGGAAAGGGAAGATTCAAAGCTTTATGTTTCCTTAAAACAGAAGGAGGGGGTTAAGGTAGGAATCGATACTCATTTATATGAGCTTACAGAAAATACGAGTGAAGAGGAACTTCTAAAAGTAATTGGATTCTTAAATAAGGACGAGATGATCGATGGTATTTTAATCCAACTGCCATTGCCACCACATTTTGAAACTGACAAAATTATTGCGGCGATTAATCCAAAAAAAGACGCCGATGGTTTTTGCGAGAATCATCCGGACTATGTTATGTCTCCAGTCTTAGCCTCTATTCTAGCTTGTCTTGAGGAAATTCATTTTGATTTCGAAAATAAAACAGCTTGCGTTTTGCATAATTCAGATATATTTGGGCAAAGTGTTAAAAAAATTCTAGAAGAAAAGGGAATGAGGGTTAGTTTAAAAGAAGATTCGGCAGAAGCCGATTTACTCGTGACTGCCCTCGGAAAACCACATTTTATAAAAAAGGAAATGATTAAAGATAAGGCGGTAATAATTGATATCGGTATTACTAAGGTCGGCGAAAAAGTTTTAGGAGATGTTGATTTTGAAGATGTAAAAAATAAAGCCTCATATATTACACCAGTTCCGGGAGGAATTGGGCCGATGACAATTGCCTTTTTATTTAAAAATGTTTTAGAAATTTTTAAAGCCAAACAATAAAAAAACCGCTAAACTAAAAAGTAAAAGCGGTAGTGAAAGATAAACACGGATGTTATTCAATGTTTTTTCTGATAATAATCGAGCCGGCGAGAATTAATATCCCAATAGCGATAAATGGGATTGAACTCAAATAATCAACACCAGGAACATTTTGGATGGCCTTGTAAATTAAGACCAATCCGCCAATAATTAAGCCGACACCAACTGTGCCGAAAAAAAGTGACCAAAGTTTCATAAAAAGAACAGTTTAGGATTTAAATTAAGATACCACATAAATTAAAATAAGTCAATGATAGAAAAACAGAAGCAACAACTTAAGGAATTACTGAAAATTCATTTTGGCTATGATTCTTTTCGACC
>JBBSAU010000040.1:0-7032 GCA_038251925.1 Patescibacteria group bacterium
AGCTTTAACCCAAATATTTTGAGGAATCGCTGGGTCAATGTAGTTGAGCGAATCAACAATCGGTACGCGCAGAAAACCATTTACGGATTCAAATGCTTGAGAACTTCGGATAATGTAATATTTTCCGTTTTGGTTTTGAATAATTTTCAGATTATCTGATTTTACAGATTCATTTGCTAGCAGAGTCAAATTAATACTTGCCAGCAGAATCGTTGCTAGGAAAATTAAATGTTTTTTCATCTTAAGGTTTTTGTTTGTTATTAATTTAATTGTTAAGGTTCTATTTTTGCCAAATGAATTGACACTTTAATTTATAACTTTTATTGAGTTTTGTCAATTAATTATTTTTTAGTATTATTTGTGAAAAAGGACGATTTCTTTTATACTTAGATTAGATAATAAATATATGAATAAACTATTTTTATACAATACTCTTAGTAGAAAAAAGGAAGAGTTCAAGCCGATTAAATCCGGGGAAGTCGGACTTTATACCTGCGGACCGACAGTTTATAATTATGCTCATATCGGAAATCTGCGCTCGTATTTATTTGAGGACCTCTTAAAAAGGATTCTTGAATATAATAATTATGAAGTTTTTCATGTCATGAATATTACCGACGTTGGCCACTTAACTGGTGACATGGACATGGGTGAAGATAAACTAGAAATTGGAGCTAAAAGAGAAGGTAAGAGTGCGCTCGAGATTGCGGCTTATTATGAAGCAGCGTTCAAGAAAGACCTTGAGCTTTTAAATATTGAGTCACCAAATCTGTATTGCCGCGCAAGTGAAAATATTCCTGAGCAAATTGATTTAATAAGAGTACTTGAGTCTAAAGCTTATACTTACAAAACAAGTGATGGAATATATTTTGATACCTCAAAAGTTAAAGAATATAATAAACTAAGTCACTTGCCTCTTGAAGAGTTAAGAGAGGGGGCGCGAGTTGAGAAAAATCCAGAAAAGAAAAATCCGACTGATTTTGCTTTATGGAAGTTTTCTCCTTCGCTTAGCGAAGGGGCCGCTAAAAGACAAATGGAATGGGATTCACCTTGGGGAATCGGTTTTCCGGGCTGGCATATTGAGTGTTCGGCGATGAGTTTAAAATATCTCGGTGAAGAATTGGATATCCATTGTGGCGGGATCGATCATATAAATATTCATCATACTAATGAAATCGCCCAATCAGAGGCAGCCACCGGAAAGAAATTTTTTAATTATTGGCTTCATGGAGCATTCTTAAATATCAAAGGGGGAAAGAAAATGGCGAAAAGCGAAGATAATTTTTTGACTCTTGATAAAGCTTTAATCTCTAGGGGTATTGATCCCTTGGCTTATCGTTTTGCTGCCTTACAAGTCCATTACCGCAAACCCATGGAGTATAGTGACGAAGGTTTTTCTCAGGCTTATGCTGGTTTAAATAGTTTGGTTTCGGGGGTGGCCGCACTCGGGAAAAAAATAGGTGAAGTTAATTTAAAATTTAAAGAAAGTTTTTTTGAAGCCATTAATGATGATTTAAATTTGCCTAAAGCCATGGCCGTCGTCTCCGCTGTTCTTAAATCAAAACTAAGTAATCCTGATAAATTAAGAACCATATTAGATTTTGATAAAGTTTTAGGTTTAAAATTAGACTTGGCGGAAAATATAGTTTTACCAGAATTAAAATTTGAGAATTTAGCTGAAGATGTTCAGGCTCTAATCAAGGGGCGTCAAGTTGCCCGGCTAAGTAAAAACTGGGAGGAATCTGATCGTTTGCGCGAAGAACTAAAGAAAAAGGGTTACTTGATTGAAGATATAAAAAATGGCTATAAAGTTTCAAAACTGTGAAAAATTTTTGGTTAAAACTTAAGAAAACAAAAAGGCCTATTTTAGCCTTGGCCCCCTTAGCTGGATTTACTGATTCAGCTTTTCGTCAAATTTGTAAGAAATATGGAGCGGATGTTTTATATAGTGAAATGGCTTCGGCGACTGCTCTTTTTTATAATCAAAACCTTAAAAAAAATACGACCTTAGATTTGCTAAGATATGAACGGCAAAAAGAAAAATATTATGTTGTCCAATTATTTGGATCTATCCCGGAACATTTCGCTATTGCCACGCAAATTATAACTCGAGAAATAAAGCCCGACGGAATTGATATAAATTTCGGGTGCCCAGTTCCAAAAATAATAAAGCAGGGAGCCGGCTCAGGCTTGATGAAAAATTTAAAAAATTCGCGTGCGGTCATTGAGGCTGTTTTGGCTAACACTGATTTGCCAGTTTCCGTAAAAATACGTATTCAGGCGGGAGCTGTGAGTGCGGAGCAGTTTTTGCAAAATATTTCTGATCTCCCAGTGGCTGCAGTTATGATTCATGGGAGGAGTTTAAGCCAAGGCTTTGCCGGACTAGCCGATTGGAAAGTAGTTAAGAACGCGAGCGCTTACTTTAAGGGAGTTATATTGGCCAATGGCGGGATTATTGATTTAGCGACTGCTAAAAAAGCTTTACGAGAAAGTCGAGCCGACGGATTAGGATTAGCCCGCGGAGTTTTGGGGAGACCTTGGCTATTTAAAGAAATAAAAGAAAACAAGATTATAGATTTAACAAGCAAGGCAATATATAAAATAGCACTTCGACACGCCGAACTAGAAAAAATTCAGAAAGGGAAAAAGGGAATACTTGAATTTCGTAAACATTTAGTTTGGTATACGCAGGGCATGGCAGGTGCTGCAAAACTTCGTGAGCAATTAGTAAAAGTTAGTAGTCTTAATGACATTAAAAAAATCCTTCAATAATATGACACTATATATAAATACTACTTCTCAAGATGAAATTAATATTAGCTTAATGAGAGCTGAGAATGTTCTAATAAGTAAAAAAATAAAAGCCCCTCGTCAGCAAGCCGAAAAATTGTTACCGGCGATTAATGATTTATTAATTAAAAATAAAGTTAAGTTATCTGATTTAGAAAAAATTATTGTCGCCAACCATGGGGGAAGCTTTACTTCACTTAGAATTGGAGTGATTACGGCCAATGCTCTAGCTTATGCTCTAAAAATTCCAGTTGAAGCTGAACCAAAAACATCGATAAAAAATAAGAAATTCGCAACATATTCTATCGTTGAGCCAATTTATGACCGTGAACCCAATATTGGAGTCTCAAAAAAACGGAAATTATAGGCTGTGCGTTACTTGTTGAAAACTTTTAGACAGATTTGCTAAATTTTTCTAATTAAAAATGATCACTTGTTAATAAGTGGTCTTTTTTGTATTATTTAGCTTATTTTAGAGTAAAGCATAGTGTTGACCATAGGGGGTAGGTGGTGTATAATAATACTTGTAAGGTGAATTGTGGGGAATGGTGGTGAATATGCTTGTCTTCGCCACCAATATTTTCCCTAAAAAGATATGTTTATAGGAGAATACAATCACAATTTAGATGATAAGGGCCGATTAGCTATTCCAGCTAAATTTCGGACTATTTTAAAAAAAGGAGCGGTTGTTACCAAGGGTTTGGACAACTGCTTGTTTTTATATTCAAAAGAACAATTTGATATTATTGCTAAGAAATTTGCTGGTCTGCCAATTGGTTCTGCTAAAGCGCGTGCTTTTAGTCGTCACATGTTGGCCGGAGCCATGGACCTTGAATTTGATAATCAGGGTCGCATAACTTTGCCAGAATATTTAAGAAATTTTTCGGGCTTGAAAAAAAAGATAATTGTGGCCGGTCTGTATAATCATTTAGAAATTTGGGATGAAGCTGCGTGGAATAAATATAAAAATGAAAGTGAAAAGAATAGTAATGCAATTGCCGAAGAGATGGGTGATTTAGGAATTTAGTTTTATGATTTATCAGCATACCCCAGTAATGTTAAATGAAGTCCTTGAATATTTAAAACCAAAATCAGGAAAAAAATATATAGATTGTACACTTGGTGGCGCTGGTTATACTCTGGCAATTGCTAATTTAGTTGGTCAAGAGGGGCAGGTTATCGGAATTGATTTAGATGAACTCGCCATAAAGAATGCGCAAACATTAATTAATGAACAGAAATTGCAAAATATTACACTGATTAATGATAACTTTAAAAATTTGCAGACAGTAATTACCGAAAATATTTCAGCCGAGGCGAAGTTTGATGGAATCGTATTCGATTTAGGATTATCTTCCGCACAACTAGACGATGAGGTTCGCGGTTTTTCATTTAAAGGTGACCGACCACTTGATATGTCTTTTGGACCGCTTAATCAGAAATCAACCGAAGAAATTATTAATAATTATGATCTTTTAGAACTGACTAGAATATTTAGAGAATACGGAGAAGAGAAGCATGCTTACCGTATAGCAAAAATGATTGTCAGCGAAAGACGAATAAAGAAGATAAAAACGACAGGGGATTTAGTCGCCGTAATTGAGCAGGCAGTTCCATTCAAATATGGATCTAAAATACACGTCGCTACGAGAGTCTTCCAGGCTTTAAGAATGGAGACAAACGAAGAATTGGCAAGTTTGGCGGAGACGCTACCCATTGCCATAAATTTGCTAAAGCCCAAGGGTAGACTGGTGGTAGTCTCATTTCATAGCGGTGAAGATAGAATTGTAAAAAGATATTTTAAAGCCGAAACAAATATTAAGATATTAACAAAAAGACCCTTAATCCCGACCGAAATTGAAACGGAGGGGAATCCCCGTGCCCGTAGCGCGAAGCTGCGAGTGGCCGAAAAAATATAGATAATTTTTAGATTAATATAATTTTTCAATCTCGTATGACCAAGATTATAAATTGTTATCAGGCGCCCTTAAGCCGGGACGTTAAAGCAAAACGCTTGAATTTGAGATTTTTTAATATTGGCCTAGCTAGCCTGGTTATTATTCTAGGTGTTTTTTATATGTTTACCATAAGTGATCTAACCGTTAAGGGTTTTGCACTTAAGAAACTAAAAACACAAGTTAATTATTTAGCGAGCGAGAAAATTGATAGTGAAGAGACAATAAATAATTTGCAGTCATATTATTCCTTGAATTCTCGAACAAGGAATTTGAATATGGTAGCAATTGGCGAAATAGAATACTTAAGTGTTCCAACGACTTTAGTGGCTCGAAAGTAAGAAAGCAAAACCTTGATCAAGCAAATACGACTATTAGGAATTAATTAGCTTGTATGTGGCGCGAATTAAAAAATAAATGTCGGCCAGAAGTAAATAAAGTTAGCGTGAATCGTCTCCGATTAGTAGTGGCGGTCATTTTTTTATTAATGGGATCTTTAATTTATAAATTATTTTCTGTTCAAATCGGCCAATTTGATTTGTATACTGCTCTTGCGTCTTCACAGCATCAAGTTTATAGCCAGCTGAAACCGGAAAGAGGAAAAATATTCTTAAGTGAAAAAGTTAATAATCAAGAAAAACTTTATCCCTTAGCAACCAATAAAGATTTTGCGACTGTCTATGCCGTTCCTAAAGATATTAGTAATCCTCGGGATATGGCTGAAAAATTATTTGAGTATTTTGATGTACCTATTTTAATAAAACAAATGGCTACGAGTTCGCAGTCGTTAGGTGTTTCCAATATTTCAACGACAACAAAAGATAGAATTATTGATAATTATTTGAAAAAACTCGATAAAGTGGGTGATCCCTATGAGTCACTTGATAAAAAATTGGACTCCGCTGAACTTATTAAATTATTTGCTTATCTGGCGTCTACCAGTACGGAGGCAATCTCTCCAGAAGATTTAGAGTTACGAAATGAGCAAATTGTTTATAAAGCAGCTGCGAGTTCGAGTCGAGTTTTCGATCTACCTGGGTTTGGCTTTGACTTACAAAAATATCGATATTATCCGGAAAAAGAAATCGCTTCGCATCTTCTTGGATTTGTTAGTTATGGCGACGAAGAGGGGCAAGGACGATATGGACTTGAGGAATTTTTTAATGATGATTTATTTGGTAAATACGGTTCTTTAAAGTCGGAGAAAGCGGCTAAAAATAATACTGTTATCGTAAATGACCGTGAATATATTAAACCAGAGAATGGTTCTGATTTAATCTTAACAATTGATAGAAACATCGAATTTTTAGCTTGTGAGAAATTAAAAGAAGCTGTAAAACAACATGGAGCGACTGGTGGTAGTGTAATAATAATGAATCCAAAAACAGGTGCGATTATTGCGATGTGCTCCGTGCCCGATTTTGATCCAAATAATTATAAAGACGTTGGCGATATCCGAGTTTTTAATAATCCGGCAACTTTTGATCAATATGAACCTGGTTCGGTATTTAAAATAGTGACAATGTCCATTGCGATTGATCAAAATAAAGTCTCGCCGTCAACCACTTATAAAGACGAAGGTCGAATTATGATTAATGGTTGGCCTAAGCCGATTAGTAATTCTGATTATGACACGAAGGGTGGACACGGAATTGTTGATATGAATACGGTTTTAGAGAACTCTTTAAATACCGGTGCTATTTTTGCGATGCGCCAAGTTGGTCCTAAAGTATTCGCTGATTATGTAAAGAACTATGGTTTCGGCGAAAAATCCGGAATCGAAATCGGCTCTGAAAGCGCCGGGAATATGAATAATTTATTGACCCCGAAGATACGCGAAATCGATGCGGCAACCGCTTCTTTTGGTCAAGGAATCGCCGTTACACCCTTACAAATGATTATGCCCTTTCAGGCTATTGCGAATAAAGGAGTATTGATGAAGCCATATGTGGTTAAAACAATTATAAAGAATGATGGTACCAGGGAAGAAATTGTTCCTAAGCAAATTAGACGTGTTATAAGTTCCAAAACGGCCGATACAATGTCGGCGATGCTCGTAAATGTTGTTGAGAAAGGTCACTCAAGCAAGGCTTACATCCAGGGGTATTATATTGGCGGGAAAACAGGAACCGCCCAAATCGCGACTGCTGGCGGATATCTTAAAAATGAGTATATTCATACTTTCATTGGAATTGCGCCGATAGAAGATCCAATCTTTGTAATGTTAACGAAGATGGATAGCCCAAAAGATGTTACTTATGCGGAGGGCTCGGTCGTTCCTCTTTGG
>JBBSAU010000041.1:0-6825 GCA_038251925.1 Patescibacteria group bacterium
TGGGATTATAAATATCTGTTTGATTATCATTAATAATTATTAAATCTATCCCAGCCGCATAAGCCGTTCTCAAAATTGCCCCGAGGTTGCCTGGTTTTTCGACTGCCTCAAGAATAATTATTAAAGGTGTTTTAGATAATTCAACATTTTTTAACTTTAGGCCCTTTGTTCTAGCAATCGCAAAATATCCATCAGGGCTATCTTTATAACATATTTTATTAAATACTGCCTCAGACAACTCTGTTATTATATTCCTTTCTAAATTAAAAAAATTATAGTCCGTTTTTTTTATTAATTCAGGACAATAATATAATTCTAAAATTTCCACGCCTGCTTTTTTGGCTAATTCTATTTCTCGCGCCCCATCAATCATGATAATTCTTTGCGCCTTTCGTTCGCCGGATTTTTTTAATTTCACCAGGTCTTTAATTTTTTGATTATTTATGCTAGTTATTATATTCATAGTAATACTATTATAATTGATTTAATTTTAAACACCTAAGCCAAAACTAGCAAAATTCTAAAAAGATTCAATTTCTGCTATAATAAGCTTATCTTAATAATATATTTTATGCCAATACCACAATTACGTTCTCGCGAAACTACCGCTTGGAAAGATTCAAGTGCTAGGGCTAATTCACAAAAATCATCTAAAAAAAGCTTTAAGAAGCGCTTATTTTCATTTGCTCTTGGACTTTTAGTAACTGGTGTTGTCATCGCTTTAATCGCTTTTATGTGGTTATCGCGTGATTTGCCAAATCCTAACCAACTAATTAACCGCGAGGTGGCCCAAAGCACTAAAATATATGATCGCAGCGGCGAAAATATCCTTTATGAAATTAGTGGTGACGAGCGCCGAACCCTTGTTCCTCTAAGTGAGGTTCCTGACTATGTGAAGCAAGCGACTATTTCCATTGAGGATAAAAATTTTTATAAGCATGGTGGTTTTAGTATTTGGGCCATGGCTCGTACCGCGGTAACCAATGTTTTATATAATCGTAGTGCTGGTGGCTCCACTTTAACTCAGCAGTTTATTAAAAATGCGGTCTTGTCTAACGAAAAAACCCTTACCAGAAAACTAAAAGAATTAATAATGTCTTATCAGTTAGAAAAAAGGTTTTCCAAAGATGAAATTTTACAGATGTATTTAAATGAAATTCCTTATGGATCTAACGCTTATGGCGTTGAGGCGGCCAGCCAAAAATATTTTGGTAAAAGTGTTCGCAATATCAGCTTGGCTGAAGCGGCAGTTTTAGCGGCCCTTCCACAGTCACCTAGTCGCTATTCTCCTTATGGCGCTAACAAAGATTTACTCCTCGGCCGTAAGGATTATATTTTAGATTTAATGGCGGAGCAAGGCTATGTAACGAAAGATGAGTCAGAGACCGCCAAAAAACAAGAAATTGTTTTTAAGGGTCGGGACAATAATATTACCGCACCTCATTTTGTAATGTATATAAAAGATATTTTATCAGAAAAATATGGTGAAAAAACAATAGAGCAGGGAGGTCTAAAAATATACACCACTCTTGATCTTTATAAACAAAAAATTGCCGAAGAAGTTATTACTGAAAAAACTAAAGACTATCCAACTAAATATGGGGCCAACAATGCAGCCTTAGTTTCAATTGATCCTAAAACAGGGCAGATTCTGGCCATGGTTGGTTCTCGCGACTATTTCGACGATTCAATTGACGGACAAGTTAATGTCACCACTAGACCAAGACAACCTGGATCCTCAATGAAACCACTTGTTTACGCCTCTCTATTTGAAAAAGGATATACACCAGACACTATTTTATATGATGTCGTCACTAATTTTTCGACTAATCCAGCTGACCCCTATACTCCTCACGACTATGACTTAGGAGAGCGTGGACCAGTTTCAATTCGAAAAGCGCTGGCCGGATCATTAAATATTCCTGCCGTTAAAGCTATTTATTTAACGGGAATAAATAGCGTGATTGATTTAGCAGAAAATCTTGGTTATACAACTTTCGCTGACCGCAGTCGTTTTGGCTTATCTTTAGTTTTAGGAGGTGGCGAGGTTAAATTACTCGAGCATGTTAATGCTTACAGCGCTTTCGCTCGCGACGGCCAACTTAGCCCGCTGGTTAGTATTTTAAAAGTAGAAGATAAAAACGGAAAAGTAATTGAAGAATATAAACCTAGTGATAAAAAGGTTTTAGACTCGCAGGTTGTTCGTATGATTAATAGTATTTTAAGTGATAATGTTGCGAGAACATATGTTTTTGGTGCTAAAAACAACCTAACTCTAAGTGACCGACCTGTTGCCGCTAAAACAGGAACCACCAATGACTACTATGATGCTTGGACAATTGGCTATACCCCTTCTTTAGTTGCTGGTGTTTGGGTTGGAAACAGTAATAATGATCAAATGAAAGGCAGGCCTGATGGCAGTGTCGTGGCGGCTCCTATTTGGCACGATTACATGAATAAGGTTTTGGCGGGCACACCAGTTGAAAACTTTAAGGAGCCCGATTCTTACAAGACCGGGAAACCGATTCTAGACGGTCAAATTCCGACGCAACTCGTAAAGGTGGACGTGAGTTCAAATACTCTCGCCACAGACGCTACGCCGCCAGAATTTATCGAAGAAAAAAATGTAGCGCTTCATCATAGTATTTTATTTTATGTTGACCGTAGTGATCCACGTGGCGCCGCCCCCAAAGATCCAACCAGTGACCCTCAATATTTACTTTGGGAAGAGCCGATCCAAAAATGGGCGACCAAAAATGCAAGCTCTTCAGACTTTGTTTTGCCAGAAAATTATAATGAACTTCATAAGCCAGAAAATAAGCCGACCCTTGAGGTGATTTCGCCATCAAACAACGAAACAATCAACGTCGCGAGTCTTGAGGTTAAAATTAAAACCTCATCACCACGTGGTGTTAAACGTATTAATTATTATATTAATAACAATCTGTGGCATACAAAAACAGGAAATCTAGATGCTTTAGTAATCCCTCTTAATAATCTCGGTAATGGTTATCAAAATCTAAAAGTCCAAGCTTGTGATGATATTGGAAATTGTAGTGATGAAACGGTAAACTTCAATTTATTAATTAAAGATAATTCTGTTTCAATTTCTAAAAATAGTATTTCACTAATCTCACCTAGCTCAAGTTTAGCTCTTAATTTAATCGACTTCCCCTTGCCGATAGTTTTCCAGGTCACTCATCCGGAACGAATTTCGCAACTAAATTTAGTTTTACGAGATGCTGAAGGAAAAACAACAGTCCCAAATATAATTAAATCTTTTTCCTCAAATCCTATAAATATTTCCTTAGAGTCGGCCCCAAAATCAGGTGTTTATTCTATTTTCGGAGAACTACATGATTTAAATGGCGATATTATAAAAAGTAATGAAATAATACTAACGGTTAAATAAACCAAAAATTTATAAAAAAATCACCCTTCCTGGGTGATTTTTTTAATTTATTTATGTATTTCTTCTTAATGTTTTTTTTACTGACGAATGGGCATTACAATATATAAATATTTTTCATCCTTCTCTGGCTTTAAAACACATGGCGTCGTATTGTTTAAAATATTAATTCGAACCATGTCACCTTCAATATTATTTAATCCATCTAGTAAATAGCGATAGTTTATTGTAACTTCATTATCACCACCCCTAACATCAGCCTCTAATTCAATTTGACTTTCACCACTTATACCCGAAAATGCGGAAACAACGATTTTTCCTTTAAAAAATAAAAGGGTTATATCATTTATTCCTGTTTTAGAGAATAGGGCCGCCGCCTTAACCGCTCTAATAATTTCTACTCTCTCAATTAAAACATTGGTCTGACTTGAGGCAGGAATGATTTGTTTGTAATCAGGATAATGTCCATTAATCAATCGTGAAATTATTTCAACTGAGTCGACAGTGAATAAAATTTGATTTTCAGATAAATATATTTGTACTTCTTGATCATTAATTTCACCTAAACCCTCAACATTACTTAAAATTCTTAACAATTCTTGGACTGTCTTAGCTGGTACAATTATTTTTTGTTCTCCCTCAATATCATTTACTTTTACATCAAGCTCACTTTCGGCAAGCCGATAACTATCCGTTGCCGCTAAATTTAATTTTGTTTTATTAAAATTAAATAAAACTCCCGTTAATTCAATTCTATTTTCGCTATTTGAAACGGCAAAAACAACACTATTTAAAGATTTTCTTAACTCACTGCTTTTACATGAATAAAAACCTTGTCTTGGTATTGTTGGGATAAGCGGGAACTCTTTAGCCTCTTCACCCCTAATCTTTGTTTTATAATTACCACACTCAACCTTAAGTTCATTACTCGCAACTTCTATTTTTACTTTTTCACCACCACTAAGCAGACTAACATACTCTCCAATTAATTTTGCATCTACTGTAAACTGACCCTCGGTTTCAATTTTGCCGCGTAATTGATGGGTTATACCAATTTCTAGGTTTGTAGAAATAAATTCAATATTACCCTTTTCCGCTTTAATTAAAATATTACTTAAAATTGGCAAATTTATATTTTTTGTTGTTATGTGTCCAGTTATATTTAAGCCTCTTTTTAAGTTTTCTTGTAAACAGATAAATTGCATATGTTTAATTGTTTGTATTATATATTAATTTATATATAAATATATAATAACAATAATAAGGGACGGGATAACTTTTTAATTTGGCACTTTTTAATCTTTTAATTGGGAAAAATCTAGATTTTCTTGTTGAAAGGTGGGTCAATAAAATGGGTAAATGAAATTGCTATTTGTGACTAAGTGGATAAGTATTTTTTTTATACACTTTTAATAAATTTTTATTAAGAGCTAGTTAAGGACTTATCAACAGAGTAGTTAACAGAATTTTTTAATAACTGTTAATAAGTGTGACCAAATAATTGACGAATGGACTCTATTTCTTGTTTAACTTTTTCGTTGCCCTTCTCTTTTATCTCATGATAGATTTTGTTATAGGCGTGCATAGCGGTAGTATGGTCGCGTCCCCCAAGTTCATTTCCAATTGTGGGGTATGAGGTATTGAGCTCCTCCCGTATTAGATAAATAGCTATTTGACGAGGCCATACAAGCTCTTTCTTTCGACCAGCACTAATAATATCTTTAAAACTAATGTTATAAAATTTAGCGACTGCTTCAATAATTTCTTTTGGTGTTAATGACTTTGTTTGAATATTAGAAATATAATCACCTAAAACCTCTTTGACCGTTTTAAGAGAAGGTGTTAGCCCTTTAAATTGATGAGAGGCAATAACCTTTATTAGTGCGCCCTCAAGTTCACGAATATTATTTTGGACATGTTCGGCAATATATAAAAGCATCTCTCTATCAAGTAGACCGCCTTTCTCGAGCGACTTTTTTTCAAGAATGGCTATTTTTGTTTCAATGTCTGGTTTTCCAACATCCGCCACCATCCCTGCCTCAAAACGAGACACAAGCCTCTTTTCAATTGCCGGTATAGATTTAGGAGCGCGATCGGAAGTTAAAACAATTTGTTTATCATTTTGTAGGAGTTCGTTAAAGGTATGAAAAAATTCTTCCTGGGTTCCATCTTTACCGCCCATAAACTGAACATCATCAACTAAGAGAAGATCAACGTTGCGATATAAATTTTTAAATTCCTTGGCCTTACCAGTGGTTACGGCCTGAATATAATTATTCGTAAACTTTTCACTGGTTGTATAAAGAATTTTATCATTTTTTTTAGCCACTTCATTACCAATTGCTTGTAGGAGATGAGTTTTGCCAAGGCCAACGCCACCATATATAAAGAGAGGATTATAGGATTTGCCAAGATTGTTGACGACAGCCAAGCAAGCCGCGTGCGCTAGTTCATTCCCCTTACCAACTATAAAATTTTCAAAAACATAACGTGAGTTAAGGCCATGTTTGCCGACATTATTAATACTATTGTTTGTGGGGGTGCTACCCGTAGTATTAGTAGGCCCCTGATTTAAAGAAACTAATTGATCGATGCTCTTTATTTCATTATTATTTTGAGTTTCTGTTTTTACTTCAGGGCTATTTATTTGAAAAGTGGCCGTATTACCCTTTTTAAGTTCAATTTTATAAATAATTTCTTTTATCTTTTGCTGACTAACATTTTCCAAAGCGCTAAGAGTATTTTTATGATATTTTTCTTCAAGCCATTTTTTTACAAAAGCGTTGGGCACACAAACCACCACTCTTTCGTTTTCAAAAGATGAAATAAAGGTATCCTTAAACCAAGTAATAAAATTTGCTCGGGATAGACTTATTTCAATCTCCCCTAAAACAGCCTGCCAAACTTGTTCATTCGTCATAAGTATGGGGTTTAGAACCAATTAAAATAATAAATAATTTTGAGTTTTTGTATTATTTTTATTATATTAGATAAAGCTGTTAATAACAAGATTAGCCCTTGTTTAAGATATGTTAATAAAAGGTGTATAAGTCGTTTTAGGGAGAGTGGGCCTAGATTGACTTTAGCAAATAAAGATGTTATCTTAAATAAGAAATATGAATTATTTACGTTAAATTGTAATTATGCCGAAAAGAACCTACCAACCGAATAAACGTCGGGCTAGTAAAAAACATGGATTTCTAAAGAGAATGCTGACTGCAGCTGGTCGCGTAGTATTAAAGAGACGCCGTGATAAAGGTCGTAAAAAACTATCGAAATAGTGTTAAACGGCTCAAATGCTAGAGAAAAAAAATAGAATATGTTTAGATAAAGAGTTTGACCGCGCATTTAAAACCGGCCAATCTTTTTATGCTAACATTTTAGGTCTAAAGGTGGTCCCGAATGGTTTATTTGAA
>JBBSAU010000042.1:0-6704 GCA_038251925.1 Patescibacteria group bacterium
GAAGCTTAGGCTAAGGACTTTAACTATTTTTTGGCTTTTCAATTACCAAGGATTCTATTTTGCCATCCTTGTCTGTTATACGAGTTACGTCTTTATCTATTTTTTTAAATTCAGCGTAAGCATTATTATAATGATTAACAGTGGTAGACATACTAAGACCTAATTTTTTCATAAATTGATCATAGCTATTTATATGCTTACTAAGTTTTTCAATATTAACCCGAATCTCTTTAGCTTTTTCCTCTATCTGCATTGCTTTGAGACCCTGAAGAACTGTTTGTAAATAAGCCAAAAAAGAAGTTGGCGAAACAATGATCACCTTCTTATCGCGAAAAGCGTATTCAATTAAATCACGGGTATTAACTTTAACTGATCCGACTTTATTAACTAATAAATCGTAATAAATTGCTTCTGAGGGAATAAACATAAAAGCAAAGTCCATTGTCTTCCTTTCAGGTAAAACATATTTAGCAGTTTCATCAATTCTAGTTTTTAAATCTTGTTTAAAAATAAGTTCAAAATCTTCACGTGTCTCTTTATCAGTCGCGCTTAAAATTCTTTCGTAATTTTCAAGAGAGAATTTTGCATCAATTGGAATAATCTTATCTTTTACAAAAACGACCGCATCAACAATTAAATCTTTGCCAGTTTTTTCATCTTTTCCCATTTTATACTGCATTTCATAAGAACCAGGCGGCAAAACATTTTTTAATGTTTCTTCCAGAAAATATTCACCTAGGACTCCCCGCTGTTTCGGATTTTTTAAAATATCTTGAAGATTTTGCAGTTGCGCTGAAAAATTTACAACCTGTTTATTTGTTTCATCAAGCTTGGTTAGTTTTTCGGTAACGTCAGAAATTAGCTTCGCCGACTGCGCACTAATATTTTGAACTATTCTAGTAGTTTCACCAAACTGTTCACGGTTGGTTCGATGAGTTTCTGATAATTTTTTATCAAGCTCCTGACGCAATTCACCATTTTGACTTGATAATTGTGATAATTTTTCTGATTGTTGAATCAAACGTTCAGCGAGCGCATCTAATTTAATATCTCCTCCAGAATTATTTTTTTGACGCAACAGCAATAAAATAACCGAAATAATTCCAATTATTAAAACAACTAACAGAAATATTGATAGATAATTATCCATAATAGAAAAGCGTTAAATCTAATTTACTTTTTTGAGACTATCGCGAATTTCGATTAATAACTCCTGATCCATGGTAAGTGGAGTCGGCGCCGCTACTTCTGCTACTTCATCCTTAACTAATTGTTTCTTCATACGTCCGATAATTTTTACCATTATAAAAATAACAATCGCAATAATTAAGAAATCAAATATATTTTGCGCGAAGACTCCGATATTCATCGTAACGGCCGGTGTGCTTATAGCCCCATCAGGACTAAGAATAGCTTTTTTTAAAACTAACTTAGTGCTAGCGAAATTAATACCGCCGAGAACAATGCCAACCAGAGGCATAATCACGTCAGCTACTAGTGACGACACTATTTTTCCAAAAGCGCCACCGATAATTACCGCGACCGCTAAATCAACAACATTGCCTTTAACGGCAAACTCCTTAAACTCTTTAATGTATTTCATATTTTTACAGTAAAAGACCGGCGGAAAGCCGGTCAATTTTTTAGACCCAAGTAACACCAGCGACTTTATCGTTGTCCTCTTTAAATCTCATAATTCTAACTCCCTGAGTATCGCGACCAAGAACACTAACGGTTTTAAATGGAGTTCGAATAACTTGTCCATTTTCAGAAATTATAATTATATCGCGATCAACCATTGAATCAGCATTAACCAGGAAAGCATTAGTGATGTCACCTGTCTTATCAGTTACTTTAGCAGTTTTTATACCGCTACCTCCGCGACCCTGAACCTTATATGAACCCAGCTCGGTTCGTTTGCCGAAACCATGAGCCATAATAGTTAATATCTGATAATTTCTTTTTTTCTCTTTATCGGTTTTGGCAATACCCATGCCAATTACTAAATCTTTTTGGTGTAATCTAATGCCATGGACTCCAGCCGCACCACGCCCCATGTCTCTAACATCAGTTTCTTTAAATCTAATTGCTTGACCTTTAGCGGTAATCAACTGGACTTGGTCACTGCCTGAAGTTGGTTTAACCCAAATTAATTTATCATCATCCTTAATCTTAATTGCAATTAGCCCACTACGACGAACATTAGAGAAAGCGCTTAGCTCAACTTTTTTAACCAAACCTTTTTCAGTCGCAAAGAATAAATATTTACTGAAAACAGCTTTATCAAGTGGAAGAATAGAAGAAACCTGCTCGCCGCCGATTAATTGTAAAAAATTAACAACTGGTGTTCCCTTGGCAATACGCGAAGCCTGGGGGATTTCATAAACCTTTAACTGAAAGGCTCTTCCCTTGGTGGTAAAAAATAAAATATCATTATGAGTTGATGAAGTAAACATAAATTCAACCGTATCTTCCTCCTTGGTCGTTAGACCCATAACACCCTTACCACCTCGCGCCTGAACTTTAAAAGTATCCGGCTCAAGACGTTTAATATAACCATCGCGCGTCATCATAACAACCGTCTCTTCGTTTGGCACTAAATCTTCCATACTGAATTCACCGACCGCATGCGGGACAACGTCAGTTCGTCTTTCATCGCCATACTTATCAGCCAAAACACGAAGTTCATCTTTAACAATTTTACGAATTCTTGTTTGAGATTTTAAAATAGCTTCGAGCTCTTTAATCAGAGCCATTTTTTCTTTTAATTCTTGTTCAACTCTAAGTTGTTCAAGGTTGGCTAAATTCTGCAGGCGCATCTCTAAAATAGCGACCGCTTGGCGTTCTGATAATTTAAATTTCTTGATTAAATTTAATTTAGCAACCTCCTTATCCTTTGAAGCCTTAATCGTTTTAATAACTTCATCAATATGCTTTAACGCAATCATTAAACCTTCTAAAATATGCGCCCTGTCTTTAGCTTTATTTAAATCAAACTGCGTGCGACGACGAACAATTTCTTCACGGTGCTTGATATATTCCTCAAGAATCATCTTTAGCGTCAAAACTTTCGGTTGAATACCGTCAACGAGCGCTAGCATGTTTAAATGAAAAGTTGTCTGCAAAGAAGTGTGCTTATATAAACTGTTTAAAATCTTTTTCGGATAAGAATCTTTTTTCAGTTCCATAACAACGCGGACGCCATCTTTATCAGACTCATCGCGTAGAGCTTTAATTCCTTCAAGCTTTTTATCTTTTACTAAATCGGCAATTTTTTCAACTAAATCAGCTTTATTAACTTGATAAGGAACTTCCGAAATTATAATTTGAAAATAACCGCCCTTCATTTCTTCAATTTCAGCCTTGCCTCTTAAAACGATGCCGCCCCTACCAGTTGCATAGGCCTCTTGAATGGCTTTTTTATCATAAATAATACCACCGGTCGGAAAATCCGGTCCTTTAACAAATTTCATTAAATCTTCAATGCTTGCTTCTGGATTTTCAATTAAATAATCAATCGCGTCCGCTAATTCTCTAAGATTATGCGGCGGAATATTAGTCGCCATACCAACGGCAATACCCATGGTTCCGTTTAAAAGTAAGTTTGGTAATTTGGCCGGTAGAACTCGAGGTTCTCTGTGACTACCATCATAATTAGGAATAAAGTCGACTGTGTCCTTATCAATATCAAACAGCATTTCCTCGGAAATAGCGGAAAGTTTAGCCTCGGTATAACGCATGGCCGCGGCATTATCGCCGTCCATAGAACCAAAGTTTCCTTGACCGCGAACAAGCGGATAACGCATTGAAAAATCTTGCGCCATACGAACCATTGAATCATAAACAGCACTATCGCCATGAGGATGATACTTACCCAAAACTTCACCGACGACAGTGGCGGATTTTCTAAATTTAACATTTGCTCTTAAGCCGATACTCCACATCGCATAAAGGATACGACGATGAACTGGCTTCATACCGTCACGTACATCGGGCAAGGCGCGTGAAACAATAACGCTCATCGCGTATTCAAGATAGGAATTACTCATTTCATCCACTAAGGGCTGATCTTCAATTATTCCAAATTCAGTTTGCCGTCTTGAATTGGCAATTATTTTTGGAACATCTTCTTGGATGTCTTTAGCTTTATCGTTTTCAGGATTTTTCATAAATAAAATTTAATATGCAATCTCAGTTATACCTTCGCAACCGGCAGGAATTTGACAAGACTGGGCTTCACCGATTGAAGGCATACAATTGATATACTCAGGGCAATTTGTATTTTTAAGATCAGGAATAAAATGTACCGGAATCGCCGAAGAAGAGCTAGTCGCCAGTTCTTCATTTGAAGAGGCTATTTTATTCGTCTCATTAATTAACTCATTAAGTAAAGAGCTCGAGGCTGTTTTTAATTTTTCATTAGTGGCTGTAATTTTATCTAGGCTAGTATTCACCTGATCAACTGTATTTCCAAAATCTTTTTTTATGTTCTGCCACTCGGCTTGACTTTGGGTAACCTCGTTAGAAGGATTAGTTTTAAAAACATTTTTAACGTTTAGAATCCAAAAAAAGAGAATCAAAAACATTAATGAAGCGATGCCAATCTTCATTAAAAATTTTTTCTTTTTCGTCTCTTCATTCATACTAATATATTATTCTTTGATTCCATCTAAATTTACGTCGTATAAAATTTGTTCGGCAACTAATCGATAGTTTAAGACTTCATTTTCATTAAACCAAATCGGGATTTCGCGCACTGCATCACTAACTGGGTCAGAGCAATGAATTAAGTTGCGGACAGCTCGACTATCGAGGCTCGCGAGTTCATATGAGTCTAAAGTATAATCACCACGGAGCGTGCCTCCGTCAGATGATAAAGGCTCAGTTGAACCAACAATTTTTTTAACAATTCCGACGGCTTGATTTCCTTCCCAAATCATTGGCACAATCGGTCCACAACTCATAAATTGAACCAAGGCGCGGATAATATCTTTACCATATTCAATTGCCTCTTTTTCAATCGGCATACCCATGGCAGTTCTCTCTTCAATCGTTCGCGTTCCTTTTTTCAAAAACCATTCATCATCTTTATCGTAATGTTTCCAAAGCTGATCACTCGTCGCATTAACCATTTTAATAGCCACTAATTTTAAGCCCGTATTTTCAATTCGTTTAATAATTTCTCCAATTAATCCGCGTTGAACAGCGTCCGGTTTGAGAATAACGAGAGTTCTTTCTTTTTTTGGGTGAATCATAAAATTAATTGTCTCCGAAGTAACGGTGACTTTAATTAATACTTAATATTACTAATTCCATATCTTCTTGCGGAAGATCTTTTTTAGAAATTTTTAACTTTTCTTCGTAGCTAGGTGTTAATCCGATCTCTTTAATAAATTTATCAATCGTATCAATATCGATTTTACTCCCCTCGGTTTTATAATGCATCGGGATAACTATCCGCGGTTCAATTTGTGAAATAACTTCAACCGCTTTCTTAGCGTCGAGAGTATATCTTCCGCCAACCGGAATTAATAAAACGTCTGTCCCCACTAATTTTTCAAGTTGAGCGTTATCTAAAACGTCTCCCAGGTCCCCTAAGTGCGCAACCGAAATATCATCAATTTCAATTCGATACATTATATTACCACCTCGATCAGCTCCTTTATTTTCATCGTGATACGAGTCAATTCCTTCGATTAATACTCCTTTAAAATCATATTCACCAGCGCAACTAACAACAAAAGGATTGCCTCTTAAGGCATTAACATTATTATGATCTTTATGGTCGTGGGATACCGTAACAATATCCGCTTCAAAGTTTGGCACTTTTAGGCCAATTTCTTTATTAAAAGGGTCGGTAACCAAAGTTACTCCCTCTGGCCCAACTTTATCTTGAATTTTAAAGCATGAATGCCCTTGCCAAGTTATAATCATATATCTTTTACAATAAAAATAGGTCCTCTAACCTTATTTTTAGTATATCAAAAGTAGTCTCCCTGGTCAATTAACAAATTATTTAATAATAATAAAAAACAGACTTCTTTGTGGGAAGTCTGTAGGATGAATAAGCTTGAAGCCAATTTTTTTGAGCTTATTGCTTAATCATTACTCTGGCATTTTTTACATCGGATTCCAGAAATTTCAAGGGTTTATCGTACTTTGTTACGATAACCTCGATATCGGCCTGATATTTTAGGCCATCGGATCCAACGTATTGGATTGCGAATGAATTAAATCCCTCTGCTAGTGAGCCTTTTCTGGTCATGCTCTTAAATTTAAGTGCTTGGCCAACAAAAGGTCCGGCGGTAAATACAATTTTGTAAGGAATAAGTGACAAGCACTTCGTTTCAATCTGACTCCCTCCGATTCGTGTTATATTTTCATTTTTGATGACAAGGGTTTTTTGACCCTCAACAACAATTGTTGAAAACACGGCCTCGCGATAGTTTCGGCCATCTGACTCTTTGTCTTCTTTAACATCGAGTTTGACAGTCGCCTCAATCTGGCCGAGTGGTAAATAGATTGAGTCCATTGAACTCTTTCCAGGAGCTAAAGCTAAACCAGCTAGCTCA
Organism: Patescibacteria group bacterium; assembly: GCA_038251925.1. Taxonomy (GTDB): domain Bacteria; phylum Patescibacteriota; class Patescibacteriia; order Patescibacteriales; family UBA12465; genus UBA12465. Next base: position 6,573 of record JBBSAU010000042.1, read on the forward strand.
GTGTTTAAAAACCAGATTTTATGCTTAGTGCTATCAACGACAGCAACACGAGTCATTTTTTTATTTATCTGATTTTGTGTTGATGGGGTGTGCTTTACTGGAGTAATTCCCAGATTTGATTGGTTAGCTGTA
>JBBSAU010000043.1:0-6654 GCA_038251925.1 Patescibacteria group bacterium
AAGTGGGGAAGCTTCGCCGACTGAATATGGGGGGAAGTTATAATGATGCATGTAGCGTTTTTTGCTTTGGCCATCAAGTCCTTCAAGTGATTGTTCAAGTCCAGGAGCACCAAGAGTAACGATTGACATAACTTGAGTTTCGCCACGAGAGAAAAGGGAAGTTCCGTGATCACGTGGTAAAATACCAACTTCAGCTGTTAATTCACGAATTTCATTTAGTTTACGTCCATCAACTCGCTTGCCTTCTTCGACAATCGCGCGCGTAATTTCCGCGTCAATCATCTCTTCGACTAATTTCTTTTCTACATAACGACGATGTGCAGTCGAAATTTCTTGAGTTTCTAAATATTCATCAAGCTGTTCTTTAATCGCCGTGACCGCCGCTTTCCTTTCGCCTTTAGTGTAATATTCTTTAACAAATAATATTTTTTTAATGTTTTCGCTAAGCCAAGCCTCACCGATTTTTAGAGTAGCCTCTTTTTCTTCGTCAGCTTTTAATTCCTCTTCGGTTTTAGCTTTAACCTTTGCTACGTGTTTTTGTTTTGGCTCGACTCCGGCTTTTAATTCTTTAATTAAATCAATTGCACCTTGCATTTCGCGCTGTCCAGCCATAATCGCCTCAAACATTTTATCTTCAGGGATTTCATTAGCGCCAGCTTCGATCATGATGACCTTTTTATCAGTTCCGGCGACAATTAAATCAAGAGAACTTAAAGCCTGTTGTTCGTTAGTCGGATTAAAAACGAATTGATCTTCAATTAGGCCGACGCGGACACCGCCAATTGGACCATTCCAAGCTAGACCGGCAATAGAAAGAGCGGCGGAAGCGGCAATTAGACCGACAATATCAAAATCGTTTTCTTGGTCAATTGCTAAAACCGTTACAATAACTTGGATATCGCGATTATCGCCAGCAGCGAAAAGTGGGCGAATAGTGCGATCAATCATGCGTCCGGTTAAAATTGATTGGTCAGTTGGACGACCTTCGCGCTTAATCCAGCGAGAGCCTTTAATAATGCCGGCGGCATATAATTTTTCTTCAAATTCAACCATGAGCGGGAAGAAGTTAACTCCCTCACGTTCAGTTTTTGATTGAACGACAGTTGCCTGAACAACCGTTTCGCCATATTGGACCCAAACGGCAGCATCGGCTTGTTTGGCAATTTTGCCAGTCGAAATTTTGAGAGGACGGCCAAGCCACTCTCCGGTAAATATTTTTTCCATACTTTTAGGTTGGGTCTGGCCGTTAAATTACAGAACTGTATTAAGATACAGCACTATCTATCTAACGATCAGACTCATTTATTATTTAATGTTTAGTATTTTTAAGGCTGGCAATTACGCCAGCCCTAAATTTTTTTAATTTTTGTTATATATAAGAAATTTTCGGTCACCTCCTAGGTCAGTATAATCATCCGCCTCTTCGATTAATCTTGAGGAACAGGTTTTGCGGAAGGCCATAATTTCAACTAGACAACCTTTAGTATTCTGTAAGTAAGAAACTAGAGGTAAATAATCTCCGTCACCAGAAACAATTATTAAGACGTCTAATCTTTCAGCTAATTTAATAGCATCAATCGCGATTCCGACGTCCCAGTCAGCTTTTTTTGCACCACCGGCAAAAATTTGCAGGTCTTTCATTTTGACTTCAAAGCCCTGCTGGCTTAAAGCTTCAATAAAAGGAGCCTCGTCCTTATTTTCGGTCCGGATAGCATAAGCAGTGGCTCGGATAAGCTTCCGACCAGCCACTGCTTTAGCGAGTATCTCTTTGAAGTTTACTTTTCGATTATATAAGTTCTTAGCAGAATGATACATGTTCGACACATCTACTAAAATTCCCACTCGTTGTTCTTTGTGTTTTATCATTTTATTATTTGTCCTCTTCCAAAACCTCTTCTTTTGGTTCAGCGGCCTCGTCTTCAGGATCTATATATTTCTTTTCTTTTTTCTTTTCTTCCTCTTCTTCTTCTCGTAATTTGATCGCAATTTTTAACTTAAGCTTTTCAGCTAAATCTAAAAATTGTTCAGCGCTTTCTTTTTGTAAGTATTTAAGTAACTTACGTCTTTCGCCAACTTTCTTGAGTAATCCGCGGCGAGAAGAGAAGTCATGTTTATGTTTTTTTAAATGCTCGGTTAATTCCTTGATTTCCTCAGTTAAAATCGCAATTTGCACTTGAGGTGACCCAGTATCGGTATCGTGAACACGGAATTTTTTAATGATTTTCTCCTTTGCTTTTTTGTCTAACATAATTTCTTTGGCTTAATCCGAGAAATGGGTCTAAGCGAGCCCGTGTCCCAGAAAAAGTTCATTATTTTAATATTAATAATACGCTTATTTCAAAGCGTTAATTTTTTTCATAAGTCTCGATTTCTTGCGGGAAGCAGTATTTTTCTTGATAATACCCTTTTTTGCGGCTTTATCAATCGCTTTAACAGTTTTTGTATAATCTTCTTTAACTTTTTTATCGTTTGCTTTAATTTGTTTAAAGTTAACTTTAACTAAGTCTTTAAGCTTATTGGATACTTTTTTGTTGGCGGCGTTTCTTTTTACGGTTTTACGCAACTCTTTTTCCGCCGATTTCTTATTTGGCATACGGAATTTTCTAAATATTAATTAATTAAAAGTAATCAAATACTAACATAATAGTAAATAAAAATCAAGACTGGATAGATATGCACGAATTTGAAAAATATTGTATAATATTAGCGTATGATTAAACACTATTTTAAACGAGTGGGGTATTGGGGTAGCTTGCTGATTATTTTGGCGATAGTCTTGGTGCTTTACTTTAATCGTTCCTATGCTTATATATATAAACATATTGATAAAATGGCTCTAAAAACGCCCGATCACGGAGTTGCTTATTTGGTCGTAAATAATGATACCGCCAGTACCAGTTTAACCTATGCGGCACTCGGCGATAGTTTAACGGCCGGGGTTGGGGCTGACAAGGCCAGTGACACCTTCCCCTATTTATTGGCCCAGTATTTAGCCGGTAATGATTATAGGGTAAACTTAAAGGTCAGGGCTGTTCCTGGCGCTAAAACTCAGGATTTATTAACTAGCCTTGTTTCGGCCGCTATCGAAGATGAGCCGGACGTAGTTACTATCCTAATAGGAGTAAATGATATCCATGGCGAAATTAGCCAAGATGTTTTTAAAAAAAACTATGAGCTAATTCTAGAAAGATTAACTACGGAGACAAAGGCAAAAATATATATTATCAATATTCCTTTTATTGGAGCTGATAATTTATTGCTGCCGCCGTATAATTATATGTTTGATTATAAAACCAGACAATATAATAAAATCATTTTAGAGCTGGCCACAAAATATAATATTAAATATATTGATTTATATACGGAGACCCAGGATTTATTTAAGAGGTCCGGTTCTCATTATGCCAGTGATTTTTTTCATCCTTCTTCGCAAGGTTATAAAATCTGGGCTGATTTAATTTATGCTGATTTCAGTAATTAATCCAATTCAAGCTACTTGGATATTTTCAATAATTTTTTTTATTGCTCTTTTTATTTTTATCAAGCCGCGAAAAATTACGGAAACGTTTCCAACTTCTCTCACGACTGAACTAAAGGGCCTTGCAATCTTAATGATTGTCTTATCGCATATCGGATATTTTTTAGTTACTGATACGAGATTTCTTTGGCCATTAAGTATTATGGCTGGTGTCGGCGTTAACTTATTTCTTTTTTTATCCGGCTTCGGCTTAACAGCTAGCCAAATGCAGAAGGATTTAAGTGTTTGGCAATTCTATAAAAAAAGATTATTAAAATTATTTGTTCCATTTTGGCTCGCAATCATCGTTTTATTCGGTCTAGATTTTTTCGTCTTGCAGCATAGCTACTCGCTTGCTTATATGGCCAAGGCCGCTGTTGGCATTTTTACTCACGCCGATCTCTATCAAGACATAAATTCACCTTTGTGGTATTTTACTTTTATTCTTGCTTGTTATTTGCTTTACCCCTTAGTATATATAAAAAAAGCCCCCTGGCTATCGGCGCTTATTTTATATTTAGCTGGCTATTTTTTAATTTATTTTCAACCAGTCTCGCTCGATTATGTTTTACATCTTTATAAGGTTCACATTATCGCTTTTCCTTTAGGCGTTTTAGCAGCTTGGGGAATTTCAAAAATAAAACATCCGGAAATATTGGAGAAACTAGCTCATGGTTGGCGAGCGATCGGCTATTATTTAGTTATGGCGCTTCTTCTGCTTGCCTTTGTTTATACTAATTATAATTCAGGGATTGGCGCCAGCCCCGAAAAAGAACAATACATGAGCATCTTGGCAGTAATCGCCATTTCGCTGGTATTCATTTTAAAGAAGATTGAATTTAAATTATTTTATTGGGTAGGTTTATATTCTTACGAAATATATCTTTGGCATTGGCCAATTATGTATCACTACGATATTTTTTATCGCTTTATGCCGGCTTGGCTCGCGACTTTATTATATCTAGTATTTTTTGTGGCCTTAGGATATGTGGTAAGTAAACTTAGTCAACTTATAACAAATAAGTTTTCGAAAGCAAAACAAATTAATTAAGAAAAGGCTAAAGAATGAATAATTTTTTATCATTTTCACATAATTTTTTTAAAAAAAACTGGCTTAAAACTTGGCAGCCATATTTTTTTATTTTTTGTTTCGCTTTTTTATTATACGGTCAAACTTTATTTTTCGACTATACTTATTTGGATGATAATATCCTGGTTGATAAGGCAGAAGTATTTAGTAGTCTAAAAAATATTGGAACTATTTTTTCTTCAGACGCCCTTTTTTCACCGACGAGAATCTATTATCGCCCGATATTGAATGTTTCTTATTTGTTGAATAATTTACTAACTGGGACAAGCCCTTTTAGTTATCACCTAGGTAATGTTTTTCTTCATCTTCTAGCCGTCTCGTTAATTTTTTATTTACTTCGGAAAATTTGGCGTAATGATTATTTGGCTTTTTGGTTTTCACTTTTTTTCTTAAGTTATCCGGCTTTAACGCAGGCCGTTGCTTGGATACCGGGACGCAACGACTCCTTGTTAACGGTTTTCATTTTGGCAGCCGTTTTAGCTTTTATTAATTTTTCGGAACGAGGCCAGTGGAGGTTTTTGGTCGCTTATTTCGGTTTTTTATTCCTGGCTGTTTTAACTAAAGAAACAGCTATATTTTTACCATTAATAATTATTATTTATTGGCTTACGATTGGTCGGCGTGATAAATTATCGGCAGAAAATAAATTGTTAATTATTGTGGGCTCGGTCTCGGTTATTTTTATTTGGTTTCTCATGCGTAAATTGGCTTTATTTGGAGGCGCACAAACGTCACTAGAACTGATAATAAATAATTTGCCCTCGGCGCTTGTAATGGCATTTAAAATGAGCGCGAAGGTCATTTTACCGTTTGGCTTATCAGTTCTTCCGGTAGCGGTTGATTCGTCTTATATTTATAGTTTTATTGTTTGGCCTTTAGTAATAATTGCGCTTATTCTTTCAAAGCATAAAAGAAGGGAGTATTTACTTTTTGGGGCACTTTGGTTTTTCGTTTTTTTTCTGACGCCTTTTATTTTTTCTAGTGGGTCAACGTATTTTAATCATCGTTTATATTTGCCGCTAATTGGATTTATAATTATTTTATCTGAAATAGATTTTATTAAAAAAATTGATTGGCAAAATAAAAAAGTAATTATTGGAGGCTTTTTAATTATATTATTTTTTTCGTTTTTAACTTTTCTTCAGAGTGAAAATTTCAGTAATCGTTTAATTTTTTGGCAAGCAGCTATAAAAACGTCTCCTCACTCAGCTATGGCGCATGTTAATCTTGGTTCTGTTTATATAGATGAAAATAGGGAAGAGGATGCAATAAATGTATTCAAAGAAGCGCTCGTGATAAGCCCGACTGGGCATATGGCGCATTATAATTTAGGCTATATTTATTTGAAGCAAAAAAAATTAGATCAGGCCGAGACTGAATTTAAAGCTGAATTAGAAGTAACGCCAAATTATTACAAAGCTCTTTTAGCCCTCGGTGATATTTATTCTCAAAAGGGCCGCATCCAGGAAGCGAATTATTATTGGCAGGCTGCCGAACAGACTAACTGATATTAAAAAACAGCCCCTGGAGGCTGTGTGATGTGAGCGGTTTACATAAATGGTTTGCAAATAATAATTGCTGTCATTAAATTATCGTGGGCACTTCTAAAACAATGTGAAGTTTCAAGCAGGGCGGCTGATAATTTAACTCTTTTTTCTTTAGGATTAGTTAAGCTGTCTCTTTGCGCATCATCGAGACTCTCTTTTTTTGCGCGCTTAGCTAGCTTGGCAGTGAAAGATGCTAACTGAACATAATCCATTGCGAAGATTGCGTCTACTAATTCATCAAGAGTTCCTGGCCAACCAACAACTCGATCTGGGTGTTTTGGTTTTTCTTCCATTGCGTATTTTATTTGTTTCGATTTCTTAGTTTTTAATTTTCAATTAATGTCGGGGTGGAGAGATTCGAACTCTCGATCTTCTGGTCCCAAACCAGACGCCTTAGACCAACTGGGCCACACCCCGATGCTACGTGCCCCGGGTCAGAATCGGACTGACGACACAAGGATTTTCAGTCCTTTGCTCTACCACTGAGCTACCGAGGCATA
>JBBSAU010000044.1:0-6582 GCA_038251925.1 Patescibacteria group bacterium
AAGACTTAGTCTAATTTACCATCAGGGTTACACCCCGACGGTAATCTATTTTATAAAATAATAACCGTCCGCTAAGGTCCGGTTAGTCTAGAAGTAGTCACAAGGGTATTTATCTATGTTTCAAGAAATAACCAGCCAAAAAAATTTAGAAAAGGCTTATTTAAAGTTAGCTGAACAGATGGAGGGTGATGGGCGAAGCCGACGCTACGCGGGCTGGGACGGACTAAAACTTCACGATCTAGAACTAAATTCAGTCAAAATTATTAAAGAAGCCCGAGCAGAAATGCTTAATTTTACTCCAGTTGCTCCGGCTGCCTTGTTCAAAATACCCAAAAAAAATAATCCTCATAAGGATCGGGAAATTTTTATTTACAATCTCAAAGACCGCATAAAGGCTCAGGCTATATATCAAATTGTCGAGCCTTATTTTGATAAATTTCTTTCTCCCTGGTTGTTCTCTTATCGCTCTTCTCACCCCAGTTATTTTGCGGCTCGCAGCACGGCTCGTCATTATAAAAGATATTACAAACGAGACTTCGTACTTGTAACGGACGTTTCCGATTATACTGGTAATATTCGCTCAGACATACTTCTTCAAAAAATAGCTAAGATAGGTTTTTCGGAGCCAGTCATGAAACTTTTTGCGCTATTTATAGAAAATACCGCCCTTAGAAATGGAAAAATAGTAAAACCAGTAGTTGGACTTGTTTCCGGGACGCCCTTAATAGCCCTCTTCTATAATATTTATTTAGATGATTTTGATAAATATTGCGGCCCTAGGGCAGATTTTTATCGCCGCGTGGGCGATGATTTAATTATTTTAGATAAAAAAGAAGAACGAATTAAACCCTTGTACGACTATCTGCTTAATGAAACTGCCAGCCTCGGAGTTAGTTTGCATCAGAAAAAAACAAAATTTTTAATGGCAACTGAACAATTTGAATATTTAGGATATCGCTTTCAAAATGGACAGGTTGGCTTAGGCTCGACTTTTGTTAAAAGTACTTATAAACGATGGCGCCAACAATTTAGTTTTTATAAACATAAGGGCAATAAGCGAAAAACTATTTTTTTGAATCATGTTTTAACGAGAGAAGTTGATAGTTTAAATTCTAATTTCAAACAATTAGCCGAGCAAAAAAAATTAATCAGCGACGGCCGACAAATGCGCGCCTTCTCCGAATATTTTTTCCATATCTTAACTCGCTATTTTTTCGGTGTCTATTCGGAAAAGAACCGCCGTCTCTTAGGAGGCAAACTAAAAGATATGCATTTAAAATCAATGTTTAATCATCTTTCTAATCATCAGCATGAATATCGAAAAAGAACAGATTAATTTAATCATGAAGCGACGCGGTGAACGCTGGGATAACAAGCCCCTGCGACCGACAAGGGATAATCTAAATTATTTAGGTCGTTTTTTTAAACGCCAAAAGCGTCTAAGTATTATTGCGCTGGTTTTTCTATTCCTCCAGGGAATCTTAGAAATCGGTTTAATTGCCGTCAGTCATCAATACTTAAAAAATAATGGTCTCTTATATTTAAGCATCAAGAATCTTAATTTATTTTTGATAATTCTTATACTAAGCTCGGGGTATTTAATTTCCTATTTTATTTCCATTAAGTCCGAGCGGACCTTAGTTATCCGCCTAATTAATGATTTACGTTTAAAATGGTTCAAGCTATCACTACACCAGGAACCCAATGATACCGACCTTGATAATAAAGGAATTTTCTTGGCAAAAATTTCCTATCATCTACCCCTACTTTCGACTGGATTAACTAATAGCTTAATCGGAGCTATTCACTGGATTTTGCTAATTATCATTTTAATTTTTTTAAGCATTATCTTCGGGTTTAAATTCCTCTTGCTACTTGTAGCTTCCGTTTTAATAAGTCTTCTAATCGCTCTAGGCGCTTACTATATCTCGAAAAGATATGTGACGCGAGAAACGACATTTTATTCAAAAATAATAAAACTATCCGACTTTGTCCTTTCTGATTGGAATTTTACTAAATTTTTTAGACGAGAAAAGACAGCCGCCCAAGAGTTTACACAATTAGTAAATCTCGACTCTTATTTCCGCGTCCGGCGAGATCTTTGGCTTCGTTTCAGTGGTGGGGTTGTTTTTGTTTTATTAATTTTTCTCAGCTGGACCTTGGGCTTATTCGGAAAAGAAGTTAATTCATTTTTAACGACCGCTGGGACAGACGTAAAGTTTACTTTAATTATTTTTATAATTTATTTTTCTCGACTGCTTTATGAGAGTCTTCGCGTTGGCCTATATCTTGTCCCCTTCTTCTTAGGCTTATCACTTTCAGTTCCTCTAAGAAATCCAAAAAAATTAAATAGAGACATTGATCCTAATTTTAAAGAGATCGAATATAAAAGTGCGAAAACGAAATTTTATAAAAAGGGTTCTTATCATAAAGATTTAAATTTTAAATTTACAACTGGTGGCCGTTATTTAATTTGTGGGCCGCATCGAGAAGGTAAAACTTCTTTGGCGCAACTTATGACTGGTAACGGATCTTATGGACGGCGTGCCTGGATAATCAAAGCGCGAAACAAAAGATTTTTTTATAACGATTTTTTTGAAAATTACTCAGGTTTTTATTTCCTTGATCCCCGGTTTACCAGTCAAAGAACATTATTGGAAATTGCTCTTGGTAAAGAAAAGAGTTATGTGACTAACGAGGATTTTGAACGCTTGACAGAGCGTGTTAATGCTCATCCAGAACTAAATGATATCTTTTTTGAACGAGACGATTGGCGTCTAAAATCATTTAAACTACTCCATAACGCCAAAAGTATTCTTTTAATCCAGGTTCTATACTGCTTAGAAAAAAAACCATTTTTAATTACACTAGATAATTATTGGCTAGACTATGGGGACCCGGAAATCAACGCCCTACTAAGCCTGCTCTCAAAAGAACTGCCAAAAAGCATAATCGTTTTCTTTGCAAGTAAAAACCGCAACGAAAACTATGATAAAATTGCAAATGTCTGCACTTATAATAAATCTTATGAAATTTAAAAAGAATAAAAAAACAATCCGTCTTATTCTGATTATAATTATTTCTTTATTTTTATTAACTGTTTTAATAAATAGACTAAGATTTTCTTTAAATAATTTCATTGCTCCAACTATCCGCCCTGCTTATACAATAAATACCCGAGAACCGGTAGCCGCGGAAATGTTTTTTACTAATGAAGAAAATTCAACCAGCTCAACTGAAATAATTACTAAAGAAATTGGCCGCGCCCAGAAGACTATTGAAGTTGCCATGTATTCTCTTAAGTCACTTGAAATTAAAGAAGCGCTTTATCTAGCGGCTAGCCGCGGTGTAAAAGTAACTTTAATTTTAGATGGAAAAAAGAAAGCAGAGCATGACTCATTTTTATATGACCTGCCAACGGGTCTTGGTGGAATTAAGCGTTTTGATGTCGGTGACGAAGGCGGCAAACAAGGCGATTCTTTGATGCATCATAAGTTCGCTTTGATTGATCGCGGCGGACCAAACCAGGAATTAATTTTTGGTTCATTCAACTGGACAGAACTTCAGCAAGAATATGATCGTAGCTTCTTTCTAATCAGTCGACAAAAAGACCTGATCAATAGTTTTGGGCGTGAATTCGATCGTCTAATTAAATCTGAATCCGGTACAAAAAAATTTACTGATAAAAAATATCATCCTTGGGATTTAAAACTAAAAGCGGCTGATTACGACTACGAGGTTTGGTTTGGCCCAGGAAAACCGGGCGAGAATATTGACTATCGGGTACTCGATCTTCTTCATGAGGCTAAGTCAGAAATAAAAATAATGGCTTGGGAATTCACCGACCTATCGCTTGCCAAACAAATAGTTAAACGTGCCCAAGATGGTCTAAAAATTTACATTGTCGCCGATAGTCTAAATTTTTATGGAAAAAGCTCAGTCTTTAATTATTTACTTGAAGCTAAAAAAGAATATCATTTAGACACACTAAATATTCTACTTAATGATGTTTCAATTAATAATAATTACGCCAGTGCCAGTAGTAGCGAGGCAATTAATCACGGACTAAGCGATACTGAAATAGTCGCCACTGAAAAAATAGATACCGGCGTAAAAAGTACTAAGAGAATTTATCCCTTCTTGCATCACCACTTGATTATTATTGATAATCAAAAAGTTCTTTTCGGCACTAATAACTGGAGTCAAGGTGGATCATTTTTTAACGACGAGTCAGCCATTTTAACGGACGACCCAGAAATTATTGCCAGCTTTGAGACGTCATTTAAATATAACTACAGCCAAGGCAAAGTCGCCTTACCGCTAAATGAATTATTGACTCCTTAATCAAAAAATTGTACAATTTAGTTATACATATTAATAGATTTTAATAAAAATTTATGTTTCAAAAGATAAAACAAGTTGCTCTGAAACACAAAAAAAGGATTATCATCTCCTTAGCCGCTTTTATTTTTTTAGTATCGATCACGGCGGGGCCAGTCTTTGTCTCGGCCTTAATGGAGGTTAATGGGCAAAGAACCGCGGAAATTATTGCCAAGAATACCGCCATCGAGCAAGCAATCATAAATAATGACTATGCAACCTGGAGAAATCTTGAAACCGATAACAATATTAAAGCTAAAGTTAATGTTAATAATTTTCCGCAATACGTTCAGGCCTACAGACTTTTACAAGCCGGAAAAATTGAAGAAGCTAATTTAATCAAGGAACAATTAAATTTAAGAAATCGAATTGCTAGTAATTTTGGAACAACCAGTCAATTAGATAGCGCCATTAGAAGTCGTGATTATAACTTATGGCGAAGTATAGTTGGTTCTCAGGATTTAACAGTCACGGCGGCCAATTTTGATTCTTTTGCTAAATCATATGAATTAATTGAAGCGGGAAAAATCCAAAGAGCTAACACCTATTTTAAGTTTCTAGGTTTCCGCGCTAATCCATACCTCTCTAGTCGATAACCATTAAGAAATTATTTTCAATCAAATATCAAATAAAAAAAGAGCTAGTGAATAAACCGTAGCCCATAAAGTAGACACGGAAACGTGTCTATTTTTTTACAATTTTTTTCTAGCTCATAACACTCGTTAATTAATTAAAAATTTTCTTGTAATTTCCTAACTGATTTTAAAATTAGTTTGCGCGGAATAAAGCGGATTAATGATGCTAAAAGTCTATTTCTTCTTCCGTGGATTGCGACCATCTTTCCTGCCATTAGAGCCTGATAGCCAAATTCAGCCACCTCGGCGGACGTCGGTAATTTTCGCGCTTTCATCATTCGGCTATTTTCTAAGTTAGCGGCTGCTTTAAAATTACTAGCGGTTGGACCGGGACAAAGAGCGGTGACGCTTATATTATATGGCTTTAATTCATTGGTAATTGCTTCGCTAAAACTGAGAACAAAAGCTTTCGTCGCAAAATAAACACTCATTAAGGGCCCGGGTTGAAAGGCGGCTGTTGAGGCTACGTTTAGTATTCTTCCCTCTCGATTGGCTATCATATTGGGAATAAATAAATGGGTGAGCGCGACTAGAGCAGAAATGTTTAAGTTTATCATTTCTATTTGTCGCGATAGTTTAACTTCATTAAATAAGCCAAAGTCACCGAAGCCCGCGTTATTAATCAAGTTATTTACCTCGAGATTACTAGTCAAGCAATATTCATAAACTTCTTTAGGCGACGAGGCAAGGCTTAAATCTTTAGCTAAATATTTCGCCTGAATATTATACTTTTGGCTTAATTCTTCGGCTAATTTTTTTAGCTCATCTTCGCTACGGGAAACTAAAAGTAAATTATTTCCTTTGCTAGCAAAAACAATCGCTAGTTCGCGACCGATTCCGGAGGAAGCACCGGTTATTAAAGTTATTTTTATAGACATATATTTGTATTTTCTATTTGTTTAATTATAGCAAAATGGTGGAAAATTAACAGTAATGAGGAGATAAGCTATTGATATAAAAAAACCGCTTATTATATAAAAGCGGTCTAGTGAATTCGAGTTGAATTTAATTTAAAGCCAGACTTCGCGATCAAGATTCGGCTCATCCGGGGGTACAGTTGACGGTTTATTAAAATCAATAATAAGTCCGCTATTACCGCGGTAATAGTAAGCCTCGACTGGCGGAGAGGGATTTGGGTACAATAGGCCTGATTTCGGACATTTTTCGTCGGTCTTTTTTTTAATTTGTGAACACATTTTAAAGGGCTTTAAGGGGTTGGCGGAGAGTGAGGGATTCGAACCCTCGATGCCTTGCGACATACAGACTTTCCAGGTCTGCGCACTAGACCAACTATGCGAACTCTCCTCTGGGGCTCGCATAGAATCATGGAGCCTAAATTTTAATTTTATCTTATATTTTTAATGGTTTTTCTAATTTTTTCTCAACCACCGTCTTTAAACCCTCAATCGTATCACCATTTGAATCAACAAAATCTTCATAGGGACGAGCGCCTAAAATCATTTCATCACCGATGAAAATTGTCGGTGCGCCCTGTACATTATAAGTCGCAGCTTCAGCGCTCAGCTCCTCTATTTTTGCGGATTTTTCGCTATTAGTCAAGCAAGCG
>JBBSAU010000045.1:0-6546 GCA_038251925.1 Patescibacteria group bacterium
CCCCCAAATATCTGACTGCAAAAATTCATCCTTAAATAAAGGCTGCGCGCTTTGGAGATTTTCAATTCTGACTAATTTCATAACTAAATTATATCATAAAAATAAAAAAGGGGCTCACATTAGACAGATCTATCCACTTACTAATATCAAAAAGAAGTCCAAAAATCAGGCTTCTTTTTTATGTTCTAACAATATTTAAAATTATTGGACTTGTCCCGCTTGAGCGATTCCTGAGGGGGTGGCTGTATTTTGGCCAGCTGTAATTCCGCCAGTCTTAGCACCTAAGCAATAATTTAAGGTGTAGCTAGAGTTTGACACTCCATTAAAATTTTGAATGTGATAAGTGTAAAAAGTTGAATTACTACATGTAGATCCGTCCGCAGGCTGTGGATTTTTCGGCACGATATCCATATACGTAGATGAGGCGAACTTAATTGAACCAGAAGCGACGAGAGCGTCTGCCGGATAAGAATAGTTATCATTATAATACATCTCCAAAGCTGTTTGGATTTGTTTTACATCAGCTAAACGACGTGCGTCACGTGATCTTGCTCTAGCTTGATTTAAAGCCACAATCGATAGAGTTGATAGTAAGCCGATGATGGCGATAACTACCAATAATTCGATTAAGGTAAAACCTTGTTTATTTTTTTTCATAGCTCACCCCCCTTCAAAGAATTTAATTTCTGACTTAATACCGGTTATTAAACCAGCAATTAAAAATTTGAATTAGTTAATTAAATTTAAATATATATTAATATTAACATAATTAGAATAAGCACGCAATAGTTTTTTGCACTTATCCCCTATCACTAAAACTGATTAGCCATATTATACATCGGCATGATTACCGCCGCGACCATAATTCCTACCCCGACACCCATGATAACCATAATTAAGGGCTCCATTAATTTACTTAAATTATCTAGCATATTTGATGCCTCACGATCATAAAAAGTAGTTATGCGATCAAGAACAGTATCAATTTTGCCGGTCTTCTCACCAACCGCAATCATTTGCGGAACCATTTTTGGAACATAATTACTACTCTCTAAAACAGTGGCGAGCGGATTACCATCATTAATTGACTCAAGCGTCGCTAAAATTAATTCCTTATAAATAGTATTACCGACGACTTCAGCTGTAATCTCAAGGGCTCGGGTAATTGTGACGCCACCTTTTAATAAGGTAGACAGCGAACGGGTAAAACGCATTAAATAAATATATTTAAAAAGTGTTCCAAAAATCGGCATACGTAATTTTACAATATCAATATTTCGCTTACCGTTATAAGTTTTTAAATACATCCGGATTAAAAAAACCAAGCCGCCGAGCGCGAGAGCAATTAAAATAATATAACTCTTTAAAAAATCAGACGCCCAAATAACGATTCGGGTTGAAAGCGGTAGCTCCATCCCCGTTTCCGATAAAATAGAGGTTAAATTCGGAATAACGTAAATCATTAAAACTACGGAAACAGCCGCTAAACCAACCATAATAAAAACTGGGTAAATCATCGCTCCCTTAATTTTTGCAACCATATCGTAACCCTTCTCCATCTCATCTGCTAAATAATCAAGGACTTCATCCAACTTACCGGATGACTCACCGGAGCGGACAATGTTAACAAAAAAATCTGTAAAAATCTTTGGACGTTTTGCAAAAGCATCGGATAAAAAAGCACCACCGTCAACTTCAAAAGCAATTTCCGATAACATATTTTTTAAAGATATGTTATTGGTTTGATCAACTAAAATTAAAAGCGATTCAACGACCGGAACATTCGCGCTGATCATTACCGAAAACTGACGTGAAAAAATTACCAGGTCCTTTCCTTTAATCGGCGAAATAAACATCTGCAACTTACTTTCGAAAGTATTGGTGATGTTGGTAATTGAGGTCGGATTTAAATCTCTTTTTCGTAATTTAAAAGTCACCTCATTATCGCTGAGCCCAACTTGAGTTCCCCGTTTAATTTTTCCTTTCGAATCTTCCGCGACGTATTTATAAATCGGCATATTATTTAGCTTTCAATAACTCTTAATATTTCTTCCATGGTTGTTAAACCTTGGAGAACTTTAATAATACCATCTTGTTTAATTGTAATAAAATCTTCGTTCTTTTTAACCGCTTCAATATTAAAATTTTTGTCGTCATTATTAATCATCTCGCGCAGAGAATCATTAATTTCAATCACTTCAATAATCGCGACTCGACTTGAATAACCAGTATTTTCACATCGCGGGCAACCGACTGCTTTATAAACTTTATACTTATCCAAAACTTCTTCCGCCGTACTAAACTCGGGCAATTCTTCCTTAACGATATTTACTGGCGATTCTTTTATTTCGTTTATGATTTCTTGGTTGGCGTCACCGGACAAACTTGTTGGTTGCTTACAAAATTCGCACAAACGTCTTGCCAGACGTTGCGCTACAACGGTTTTTAAAGTCGAAGATAATAAGAAGCGCTCAATTTTCATATCGAGCAAACGAAAAACCGCACCAATCGCATCATTCGTATGTAAAGTTGAAAGCACTAAATGGCCGGTTAAAGAAGCGTGAATAGATAATTCAGCGGTTTCTTCATCACGAATTTCTCCGACCATAATAATGTTCGGATCTTGTCTTAAAAGTGAACGCAAGCCGCTCGCAAAAGAAAAACCAATTTTCGGTCGAATTTGCGATTGGTTAACGCCTTTCATTTCATATTCGATAGGATCTTCAAGGGTTGAAATATTCACCCCATCCTGATTTAAAATATTTAAAACCGCATATAAAGTTGTGGTTTTACCACTACCGGTCGGCCCCGTAACTAAAAAAATACCGCTCGTTTTTTTAACTCCTTCGGCAATTCTTCGAAGCGCTAATTTACTAAAACCGAGCCCTTCGAGTGTTGGGGCACCTCGAGAAGAATCGAGAATTCTCATAACAACTTTTTCTTGGTTAACTAAGGGCAGAGTTGAAACACGAAAATCAACTTCACGATTATTTACCAGTAATCGAATACGTCCGTCTTGCGGTACGCGGGTTTCATCTAATTTTAGTTTTGCTAAAACCTTAATACGCGCAATAATCGCGTTATGAATACTTTTCGGCAGAGTTAAAGAAGTATGTAAAATACCGTCAATTCGGTAACGAACCCGACTCTCTTTCGCAAATGGTTCAATATGAATATCAGAGGCGCGGGCTTCAACCGCATGACGAATGACAACCGAAACGATTCTTGAAACCGGCGCGCTATTTATATCATCTTGAGAAACTCCGTCCTCATCCGTTTTAATGGCAACTAAATCCTCCCCTTCTTCCTTCGCTTTAACTTCAAGCGCAGTCGAAATTTCTTCTTCAAGTTTCTGATATTGTTTAAATACTTTTAAATAACTTCCGTTGGAAATTAAATAATATTCGACCGTTAATTTTTCATCAGCCGCTATAAAATTAACCGCTTCCATCGATTTAAGATCTGGCTCAACTAAACCAACTTTAATCGCCTTATCTTCTCTCTCGAAACAAATAATTTTATAAGTCTTAGAAATTTCTTCTGGTAGAAAATTTAAAATCTGCTCTGGCACATCCTCGCTTAAAAGACTCTTATAAGGTAAGCCATTAAGGGCGGCTCTAATCTCGGTTAACTTTTCCTCTTCGACCAGGTTTTTATTAACTAAATAAGACACCAGGTCAAGGTCATCTTTTTTAATGGCCGATTGGATTGCTCCAATTTGTTCAGCCGAAATTATATTTTTTGACTGCAAGAGATCAAGCAGCTGTTTATTTTTATCCATTTAATTTCTATTTTGTTTTAGGTGGTACCGGGAAAGGAACATTATTGCCGACAATGCAGTTAAGCGAACGAGTTGAAGTTGAAACCGTCCCGTCGCTCGAAGTTGAAACTGTTTGCACTTGTCCGACGGCGTTTTTACAAATTGAATCAAAATCAAATTTGATGACGTTATTTCTTAAACTAACAAATTTAGTATCTTTAAAAAGCTCTGTATCAAGCGTGTCCTTGCTTGTGCTCGGACTAACTTTAAGAGGGACAACTAACTTCGCTACCCCAAAATTTTCACTTAAATATTGAACTGATTCATTTTTTAAAATTAAAAGCGTTATGCCGATACCGACAATTATAAATATTACGATATAGAGGATGTAGCGAAAACCATTTTTCATAATATCCTATTTACTTATTTATTATAGTAATAAGTCGTCAAGGTTAAATTAGCCGAATTTCCTGATGGTGAAAAACTTAACTGAGTTATATCAAATAATCTTAAATTAGTTTCGAGTAATTTTAACAAATTTTTAAAACCACTATAGTCAATCGCTGAAATCGCTAGTTGAATATTTAGCGTGCCAGTTTTTGCTGACGGGACCACCGCCCCCTCAGCTGGCGCCGCCGGCTCACTTTTATCAATACTAATTGAATTAAGAATAAAGCCATTGGTCGTGATTATTTCATCAATTTCACCAAATAAACGCTCTTTGACGTATGAATCAGGTAAAACCCCATCAAATTTTTTAAGATCGGCCACTGATATTTTATTATAAAGATCAGCAATAATTTTTAAGTTATTTAATTTTTTTTGTTGGTTAACATAAAGACGCTGCTGCTGCTCATAGTTTAAACTAATGGCTGTCATCGTTGAATCATATTTCGGCCTCAGGATTAAAAAATAAGACGCCAGCAAAACCATAATAACAATCACCACCATTATTATATTAAAGTAGGTGTTTAAAAATAAGTTTAGACTGTTTTGATTTTTTAACTCGCGGGAAATCATAAATTATTTTTTGAAAATTTCAGGATTTAACTCAAAACTAAGCGAAAAAGAAACCCCATTATTAGCCTCCTTACCTTTTTCTTTTGAAATTGCCGAATTAACGCTTGCCACCTCGACTTTTTTTACTAAAGGATCATTTAAGAATGCCTTAACCTGCCAAGAAACCTCAGCGTAACTAAGCGCTTTAGCAGAAAATGAATAAACCCCCTTTGTATCACCGCTAAAGGCATCGAACTTAACCGTACTTAAAGTATTTTTTTCAATCCAATTAAAAAAACTAGTCCAATAAATATGTTCGCTTAAAAGACGACTAAGCTCCATTGATTTATCTTTATAGCTTAGTGCTTCGTCCGCCATCGCTTTAATTTTACTGATATCGCGATTAACAACAATAATATTATCTTCAAGAGCTTTAACTTTTTGATTTTCCTCCTGCTCCCAAAGATCGAGGCCCAAATAAATTTCGGTAATAAAAGCAGCACTAATAAATAGGACAATTAGTAAAATTGATAAATTCTTACTCCAATCAAAAGAAATCTTGACCTCATCCTTGATCAAGTTAACCTCCAAAATCTTAGGATTCTGAAGAAGATTCTTTTTTGGTTCTTCTTTTTTTCCAGTTTTACGCTTGAAGAAAGGCATGGTTCTATTTTAAATAATTGACTATATTATTATACACCTATTTTTCTTGAATATGTGCCTATTCTATTTCTCTCATCCCTAAGCCGATAGCGACCGCGAGCTTAGCACCAACTTCAGATAATACCGGCTTCAATTCTTCCGGGCAATTAACGCGATTCCAGGGATCGCCAATAATAACCTTAATATTTAAACGTTTAGCGAAGTAATCAGCTAAATTAAGCAGCATTGCACCACCTCCAGATAAAATTATTTTTTCAATCTCACCACCATTCTGAGATCTAAAAAAATCCATCATATAAATCATTTCTGTTACAATCGGTTCAAGAGTTTTCCCAACGAGTTGCGGTAATTCCTCTTTAGCATCGGCGGCTAAAGTTACACTCAAGTCAAATTTAAATTGTTCCGCTTGCGCGAAAGTCATCCCTAATTTATCAGCTATCGCTTTCGTAACCGTCGACGCGCAAACTGCCAGGCTTCGATTAAGAACCGGAATACTTTCCTTAACAATTGAAATATCCGTTGAGTTCGCTCCAATCTCAGCAATCATTACACTTGCCTTATCATTTCCAATTAAAGAACGCACGAGTGAAAAAGTTTCCGTCTCAAGACTGACTAAATTTAATTTCGCTTGTTTAAAAACATCGATATATTTACGAACCAATTTTTTAGGTGAGCCGGTTAAAAAAACTCTCATATTTCCCTTGGTCGGAGTTCGCCCCTTATCATCCGGAATAATTTTCCAATCAAGAATCATTTCCTCAAGTGGCAGCGGAATAACTTTTTTTGCTTCCTCATTGACTGCAATCGCAATTCCCTTTTTATCAACATTCGATAAATTAATAATCGAAGAAAAAACCGCAAAAGTCGGCAAGGAAGCCGTCACTTTTGTCGCGGTAATTCCTGCCTCATTTTTAACTTTAACTATCGCCTTAGCTAAATAGTTAATGTCGTCAATTTTCGTAAAATTAACTTCAGAAACATTTTCGCTGAAAGCATAATTAGAAAGATAAATCTTTCGGTTTTTTTTGCGAAGTTCGACCATCTTTAAAGAAGAATCACCAATATCGATTCCTAAAAAAAGATTGTCCGCTCCCATGGAAAATAAACTCATACACTATTTAAAA
>JBBSAU010000046.1:0-6414 GCA_038251925.1 Patescibacteria group bacterium
CTGAAGGGTCGAGAAGAAATAATTAATATTAGGACCAAGCGATATAATTATAGTAATCGAAAAATTAAGACTGCTCAGCGTTTTCTAGTTTTATTTAAGTATCTGCCTTTTATAAAAGTAATTTCGCTCGCTAACTCAATTGGAGCACATAATCTTCGCGAAGGTAGCGACATTGATTTTTTTATTATTTGCTCACCTCGTCGACTCTGGCTAACGCGTTTTTTACTCGCGGGGACAGCCAAAATTTTAAATCGTCGCCCGACGACTAAAAATAAGCGCGATAAAATCTGTTTAAGTTTTTATATTACAACTGAAAACCTTAATTTAGACTCTTTGAAGTTACAGGGAGCTGACCCTTATTTTTATTACTGGCTTAGAACTTTAATTTTGTTGTATAATAAAGATAAGATATATGAAAAGTTTTTAGACGAAAATGGAGTTGGTAATGAAAAATTTTCCGCCGGTGAATTAGTTTTAAATAGCGCTCAGTCTTTAAAAAAGAACCATACTTGCTTTGCGCTTGATTTTATAGAATTAATCGTTAAAAAATTTCAATATTTAATTATGTCGCCTGAGTTAAAAAAGGCGATGAATAATTCAATCGGCGTAGTTATTAATGATAAAGTTTTAAAACTTTATTTACATGATAATCGCCAAGTCTATGCAGAAAAATATGGAAACAAACTTCGCGAAATTTTTAAGGAAAACAACTGAATATTTAATTTATCTCCTGGTTTTTTTGCTTCCTTGGCAAACGAAATTAATTTTTCGTTCAAGCGAAACTAATTATTCCGAAATAAGTTTATATCTTAGTAATGTTTTGCTATTGCTCATCCTATTATTTTTTCTTATTTTAAAAATTAAAGAGAAAAATCGATCAGGCGAGAATCGTCCTATAATTTATTCTCTCTGCGCCTTAGCTCTTTTCATGTTTTTTTCTATTTATTTTGCGCCGGATAAAGTTCTGGCTTTTTATCGCTACTTTATTTTTTTAAACGGGGTAAGTCTTTTCTTTATTATTAGGGCTGGAACTAAACAGCGCAATTATCAGGATACAATTATTAATAAAACTGTTCTAATTTACACGCTTTTAACGAGCATTCTTTTTCAAGCCAGTCTCGGAATTTATCAGTTCTTGACGCAGAGCAGTTTCGCCTTTAAGTACTTGGGAATAGCCGAGCATAATCCAGCTACTTTAGGTACGGCAGTTATTGAAACTGCCAACGGTCGTTGGCTGCGGGCTTATGGTGGACTTGATCACCCGAATATTTTAGGAGGAGTTTTAGCGCTCTCTTTAATTTTGGCGGCCTACATGTTAGCCAAAGAAAAAATACTTACGACCCGTAAGCAGATCCGCGCGTCAGCCTTTTTATTTATTTTTTATTTTATTTCTCTTTACGCTTTATTTTTTACTTTTTCTAGAGCCGCCTGGTTGGCCCTGGCCGCCGGTTATCTAACACTTTTAATAATATTTATTGTTAAAAAGGATAAATGGCTTTTGAGTCGATTTATTGCTTTATTATTTTTTTCGGCAGTTCTGGTTACTATCGCCGCCGCTCCTTATCAGGACTTATTAATGGTGCGACTTGATGCTGAAAGTAGATTGGAACAAAAATCGATTACTGAACGTAAGGCTTATATTGTTGAGGCGCGAAATATTCTTCAGAAAAGTTTTTTATCCGGAGTCGGAATTGGTAATTACGGGGTAGTCACTAGCCGTGCTAATGATTATCAAAAAGCTGTCTGGGATTACCAACCAGTTCACAATACTTTCTTACTGCTCTGGACAGAATGTGGTTTATTTTCTCTATTATCTTTTTTAATATTTATTTTTTTCTTAATAAAAAACGGACGCCGAGAGATATTTGCGTTCGCTATTATAATTCCGCTGCTTGTTCTAATGCTTTTAGATCATTGGTTAATTAGTTTGCCTTTCGGTATTTTCTTTCTCTTTTTACTTTTAGGTTTAATCTGATAATTGGCTTGCAGAAACAATAAATCATTCTCAACGGTTTTGAGAATTTTCATTAAGGTGGCCGCCTCTTTGCAGCCATCTTTTTTTATTTCCTGCTTCATTAAATTTAAGACACAAGCAATTGTTCCAAAATAATCATCATTTTTTACATGAAATTTTACGCTCGTTTCATCTTTAACAAGCCAAGTAATAGGAGTAATTTGGTATTTCTTGGTCATATTATTAGATAATGCTGGCAAATTTATTTTTACCAATAATTAAATGATCAAGCACTTCGATATCAAGTATTTCTCCCGCGGCCATTAGTTTATTGGTTATTTCGATATCTTCTTTAGTGGCTTTTAAAACTCCCGAGGGGTGGTTATGAGCAATAATTAAAGCCGCCGCCGAGTATTCTAGAGCGGGGCGAAATACTTCACGCGGTTGAACTAGTGAGGCGTCTAGAGTTCCAATGGAGATTACTTCGTCATGAATTAATTGATAATGTGTATTTAAATATAATCCGCGAAATTGTTCTTTATTTAAAGTGCCCATATCTTTGAGATAATCATGGGCTTGTTTGGCGGTTCGAATTGTAATTGATCCGCCTGGCTTTTTTTGATAAAAACGGCGGCCAAGTTCAAAACAGGCCACGATTTGGCAGGCTTTAACTAGCGGTATTTTCAGATCTTTTTCAATAACTGTTGGATCTTTTTGGTAGGCGATTCCTTTTTCTCCATATTCTCTGATTAGGCGATTAGCCATTGAAAAAACTTCCTCTTTTTTGGTGCCGACGCCCAGAACAATTGCTAGTAACTCAACGGCACTAAGGGCGCCTGAGCCATTTTGAATCATTTTCTCGCGCGGCTTTTCTTCGTCCGGCAAATCTCTAACAGCCTGGATTTTGTATTGTTTACCGTGGTTTAAAATGAAATTGTGATCGCTCATTTTATAAGCCATATAATTAAGAATATAGTTAATTTCTAGAAATACTCTCGTCCTTTAAATTATAGCAAAAATATGCTAAATTTAGAATATCTAAAAAATATTAAATAATTTTATTAATAAATATAAAAAGACAATTTTGTCAAATAAGTTGCCCGTGTTTAGTGTCCCAATAAAAGGAGCAAAAACGACCACGGCCTTGGTTCTATTTAAGACCGGCTCCAAATATGAAACTCGTGAAAATAGCGGAATATCCCATTTTCTTGAGCATATGTTTTTCAAAGGTACTAAAAAAAGACCCAATACCCTGGCCCTTTCAAGCGAAATGGACTCTCTGGGAGGAGAATATAATGCTTTTACCTCAAAAGAATACACTGGCTACTGGTTTAAGGTAGCTAATAATAAATTATCAAAGGCTCTGAACATTCTCGGTGATATGTTAAATAATTCAGTTTTTGACTCACAGGAAATTGAAAAAGAAAAAGGTGTGATTATTGAGGAATTAAATATGTACGAAGATAATCCCATGATGCATATCGAAGATATTTTTGAAATTGGTCTTTATGGTGACACGCCCGCTGGTTGGGAAACTATTGGGACTAAAGAAAATATTCTCCGTTTCAAACGTGAGGACTTTATCAAATATCTAGAATCGCAGTATGGTTCAAAAAGCGCTTACGTTGTAATCGCTGGCGCAATTAATCCGAAAGATAAAAAGCTAGTTTCTAAAATTTTCAGTTCATTTAAAGTAAATAAAGCGGAAGTAAAAAAAGTAGTTAAGGAAAACCAAAAGTCCCCTCATTTAATTGTTTCAGCTAAGAAAACTGATCAAGTAGCTCTTTCTTTGGGCGTCAGAACTTTTCCAATTGGTCACCCGGATGAATTTAAATTAAAATTACTTTCTATTATTTTAGGTGGTTCGATGAGCTCTCGATTATTTATTAACTTAAGAGAACGAAATGGCCTGGCTTATTCGGTTCGCACGAGTACAGAATTTTACTCGGATTCGGGTTATCTAACAACCCAATCAGGCGTCCCCCAGGCTAAAACCGAAGCAGCTATTAAAATAATCTTAGAAGAATATAAAAAAATAACCACTGAATTGGTAAGTCTTAAAGAATTAAAGAGAGCTAAGGATTTGCTCCAGGGTCGCGTTCTCTTGCAAATGGAAGCCAGTGATAATTTAGCTAATTGGTACGCACGTCAGGCAATTTATCGAAAAGAAATTTTAACTCCAGGCGAAATGATTAAAAAAATTAAAAAAATTAGTCCAGAGGAAATTCGTGAGGCAGCTAAGAAAGTATTCGTTAATCGAGGTTTAAATTTGGCCATAATTGGCACCGTAAATAAAGATAAAATTCAGGCAATCTTAAAATTATAGTAATGACTGACTTATTAAAAAAATTAAATAAGGCACAAAAACAAGCCGTTACGCACGAAGCTGGTCCGCTTTTGATTGTGGCCGGAGCAGGGACGGGCAAGACAACTGTTTTAATTAACCGACTGGCTTATTTAATAATGGA
This sequence comes from Patescibacteria group bacterium, assembly GCA_038251925.1. GTDB lineage: Bacteria > Patescibacteriota > Patescibacteriia > Patescibacteriales > UBA12465 > UBA12465. The sequence goes on from JBBSAU010000046.1 coordinate 4,423, forward strand.
GAAGAATATCCCGACTGATGAAATTTTATTATTAACTTTTACAGAAAAGGCTGCCGGTGAAATGGAAGAGAGAGCTGATAAAATTTTGCCCTATGGATATGTTGATCTCTGGATAAATACTTTTCATGGTTTTGGTGAAAGACTCCTGAGAGATCATGCGCTCGATATTGGTTTAAGTGCAAACTTTAAATTGTTGGCGCAAACAGAGCAATGGGTCTTGATTAAAAAAAATCTCGCTTTGTTTAATTTAGATTATTATAAACCGCTCGGCAACCCTACTAAGTTTATTTCTGAACTCATTCGACATTTTTCGCGTTTAAAAGACGAAAACATTTCTCCGCTCGATTATCTTAAGTATGCTCAAGGTTTAGAAGGCACTGAGATCGAGGACTTAGAAAGAAATAGAATAATGGAGCTCGCGAATGCCTACCAGATTTATAATCAGTTACTGCTAGAAAATAATTACTTAGATTTTGGAGATTTAATTGTATATACTTTGAAATTATTTACCGAGCGACCGAATATTTTAAAATATTATCAGGACAAATTTAAGTATTTTATGGTTGATGAGTTCCAGGATACTAATTGGGCTCAATATGAACTAGTAAAGTTACTGGCGGCACCAAAAAATAATTTAGTTGTTGTTGGAGATGATGATCAGGCCATTTATAAATTTCGCGGGGCTTCGATTTCAAATATCATGCAATTTAAGGATGATTATAAAGGCGCAGTTGAACTTGTTTTAACCGAAAACTACCGTTCTCGTCAGGAGATTCTCGATTATTCATATAAATTTATTCAAAACAATAATCCTAATCGTCTTGAAGATAAATTAAAAATAGATAAGCGTCTAATTGCTAAGGGAGACGTCGAGGATAAAAAAAATCTTGAACCGGCCCTTTGTTTTTATAATTTTGAGACTGCCGCCGATGAAGTTGCTTTTGTTGCTCAAAAAATTTCGGAAATTTATGAATTAGGGATTGAGGCTGCTGAGGATATAAAATGGACCGATTTTGCGATTTTAGTCCGTGCTAATGATACCGCTGACTCATATGTTAAGGAGCTGACTCGTTATAATATTCCCAATCAATTTATGTCGTGGCGCGGCCTCTATTATAAACCGCTTATTTTAGATATTTTAGCTTATTTTCGCTTATTAGATAATTATCACGAATCCTCGGCTTTATTTAGAGTTTTAAACATGGAGATATTTAAGGTTTCTCATTTAGATTTAGTGACTATAAATAAGATGGCTGCCAGAAAAGTTTGGTCACTTTATGAGGCCTTAAAAAATATTGAATTAATTCCTGATATAAGCGCAAGTAGTTTTAAAAATATTACTAAATTACTAAATTTAATCTCGGCCCACTCTTTGCTAGTTGCTACACAAAAGCCAACGAAGATTTTTTTGACCTTTGCTTATGAATCAGGCCTACTAGAAGGACTTGATCGAGATCGCGATTTAGAATTATATTCCTATCTCAATCAATTTTATCAAAAAATAAAAAGAATGGAGGAAAGCGAGCCTGATTTACGGCTTAAGGATTTTCTTTTGGCCATAAATTTAGAATTAGAAGCTGGAGAAACAGGGGCTCTTAAATTAGATTTTGCTGATAGCGAAACCGTGAAAATAATGACTGTCCATGGTGCCAAGGGATTAGAGTTTAAATATGTTTTCATGGTTAATTTGGTGGATAAAAAATTTCCAACGATTTCTCGTGGCGAAAAAATATCTTTGCCGGACGCTTTAGTTCGAGAGAAAGTAATTTATAATTCCGACATTCACCTTGAAGAAGAGCGCCGCTTATTTTATGTCGCGGCTACCCGGGCGAAAGCAAAGCTGTATTTAAGCGGCGCTAAAGACTATGGCGGTGTGCGCGCAAAAAAACCTTCACGATTTATAGTTGAAATGGGCATCGAGAACTCTTTAATTCCGGAGATTAAATTAGCTCAGAAAAATGAATTTTTAAGAGATTTACATTTTTTAAATTC
>JBBSAU010000047.1:0-6381 GCA_038251925.1 Patescibacteria group bacterium
AGGAACTTAATATTAATTTCGATGATGTTGCCCAAACTAATTTAAATAAAATTCAATCTCGAGCTGCCCGTCAAGTAATTAACGGCGCCGGTGACAATCGCTAAATATATGACAATCTTACATGGATTAGTTTTAGGAATTATCGAGGGCTTAACTGAATTTTTACCGATCTCTTCAACCGCCCATCTAATTATCGCGGCTGAATGGTTAAAAATTCCCTCAAGTGAATTTCTTAAAACTTTCGAAATTTCAATTCAACTAGGAGCTATTTTAGCAATTGTAATTTTATATTGGAAAAAAATCTGGTCAAGCTGGAACTTAATCGGAAAAATAGCCACCGCCTTTATACCCACAGCGATTATCGGTTTAATTTTTTACAAAATTGTTAAAAATTATTTAATGAATAACAACTTTGTGATCGCCAGCGCTCTGCTGGTCGGCGGAATAATTTTACTGATTTTCGAGAGGTATCATGCCCAATTAAAAAGTGGCAAAGAATTAACCAACGAGGGCACTGAAGACCTAGGTAGAACCTCGGAGAATGAATTCGATATATCCTATAAACAAGCAGCTATTATCGGTGTTTTTCAGTCTTTAGCGATTGTTCCCGGGGTTTCACGTGCGGCTGCGACTATTATCGGCGGCCTAAGTCTAGGCATAAAAAGAAAAAACATTGTTGAATTTTCTTTCCTTTTAGCAATTCCTACAATGCTTGCCGCGACTGGGCTTGATCTCCTAAAAAGTCGTGCCGTTATCATGTCTCTTAGTTCCAATGATTTACTGATCTGGCTAATTGGCTTTGTCGTTTCATTTATTACAGCTATTATCGGTGTTAAATTCTTGATTAAATTTATTCAAAATAATAATTTCTCAGCTTTTGGATGGTATCGAATTGCGCTAGCAGCCGTTATATTTATTTGGATTTTCATTAAATAGCTTACTCAATTACAATATTATTTAATATAAAAGACCCGTTAATAAACCCGGGTCTTTTTAAAAATACCCGCCAAAGACGGGTATTAAAATTTTAGTTGGAAGTATTTTCGATTTTTGGAGCCAAAAAACTCTTAACAATAACCTTGCCTCCAAATTTAGAGGCTACTTCTTGAGCGACTTTTTCCCAGATTACTTGATCAGCCGCATTGTTAGCGGCAAGCATAATATAAAAAGGATTTTCGCTTGTGAAACGATCTCCATAACCATGATGACCAAGAGCGATTCCCGTTAAGGTTTCAAGTTCGGTCTTCATATAAGACTCACTAAGCCCAACACCTGCGCCAGAACAAACGAAATGTGGTGGGAATGATTCAAGATTAGTTGAATTGAATTTACCGGTTTGATCGAGCACAATAGCTACTTCATTATGATATTCATTAGCCATCTCTTCCTCATTTAAATAGATATGAATTGCACCTAGTCTTTCGGCTAGTTGCTTTCCACGCATGGTCCCATACTCATCAGAATTTTTAATTCCCTCAGGAATTTCTTCAGGCTTTAAAGAACTATATTTTATGGCAGCCGCACCACAATCATCATGGGTTGTAACAACTTTTATTTTACCTTTTAAGCGTTCAACTAAAGCGTCGAGCTCTTGATCGGATAATAATAGTCCACTACCGGCTATCCCTAATTTATTTCCCATAAGCACGCGGCCATCAGAACAATCCAGTGTATCAAGCCCTTGAAGAAAGGCTTCTTTAAAACCTGAGAAAGAGTCCATTATTTTTTGCATATCTTCATTAGCCAACAAACGACTAACTACTTCATTTCTACGGGAAGCCTCCCAGTCCTGTTCAATTGTTTGAGTTTTTAACTCAACTACATTTGGATTTTCCATGTTTCGCATATTTATTTAAAATAAATTGTTTATTATTAACTATTTTTCAATATTTCTTAATTTACGCCATCGATTTACAGCATGCAACCTGGCTAACTCTTTTTCAATTCGTGCTGAGACGCTAGCAAAATCGATATCATCAGCTGACTTAGCGGACTTCTTTAATTCTTCTGCGCGAAGCTGGGCTTCTTTAATTCTTTCCTCATCAAGTTCCTCGGCTCTTTCAGCCGTATCCGCTAAGATAACAATTTTATCTTTTAGGACTTCAATAAAACCACCCGAAACTGACATAATTTCAATTATATTATCAACTCGTTTAACTTCAATCACACCGGGCTGTAAAATTGAAACCAATGGAATATGATCGGGCAAAATTGTAATTTCGCCACTAGTTGTCGGTACCGTTACTTGAAAAACTTCTTGTTTTAAGACAACTCTCTCGGGAGTAACGACTTCAAATTTTATTGTCTTTTGAGACATATTCTACTATTTAAATATTTGAAATTATTAAAACCTATTCTTCGTTAATTTCGTCGATTCCACCTTTCATGTAAAAACTGTCCTCCGCTTTATCATCGTGTTTACCGTCTAAAATTTCTTTAAACCCACGAACAGTGTCGGCTAACTTTACGTACTTACCTGAACGACCAGTAAAAGTTTCGGCGACAAAAAAAGGCTGTGATAAGAATTTCTGAATTTTACGGGCACGAGCAACAATAATTTTATCTTCGACAGATAATTCTTCCATACCTAAAATAGCAATAATATCTTGTAACTCTTTATATCGCTGTAAAATCTTCTGTACGCCACGAGCAACTTCATAATGCTCCGCCCCAACAATTTTTGGATCTAAAATTACTGAAGACGAATCTAAAGGATCAACTGCTGGATAAATACCAAGCTCAGATAAAGATCGAGATAAAACTACGGTCGAATCTAAATGGGCAAATGTAGTTGCTGGAGCTGGATCAGTTAAATCATCAGCTGGAACATAAACTGCTTGAATAGAAGTAATGGAACCATTTTTAGTTGAAGTAATTCTCTCTTGTAATTCTCCCATTTCTGAAGCTAACGTTGGCTGATAGCCAACGGCTGAAGGCATACGACCGAGAAGGGCTGATACTTCAGAGCCAGCTTGAGTGAAACGAAAAATATTATCAACGAAAAATAAAACATCTTGATTATTTTCATCACGAAAATATTCAGCGATTGAAAGACCCGACAAGGCAACACGAGCACGGGCACCTGGCGGTTCATTCATTTGGCCAAAAACCATTGATACTTTATCGATAACGCCGCTCTCTTTAAATTCATTATACAAATCATTTCCTTCGCGAGTTCTCTCTCCAACCCCAGCGAAAACAGAATAACCACCATGTTCAGAGGCGATATTATGAATTAATTCTTGGATAATAACTGTTTTACCAACACCAGCGCCGCCAAACATTCCGACTTTACCACCTTTAACGATCGGACAAATAAGGTCAACCACTTTAATTCCAGTTTCAAGAATTTCCGTACTATTTGATTGATCGATAAAACTTGGGGCTGCACGATGAATTGGATATTTTTTTTCAGTCTTTACCGCTTCACCACCATCAACAACTTCACCTAAAACATTAAAGATGCGTCCAAGTGTTTCTTTACCGACCGGAACAGAAATTGCCGCACCAGTATCTAAAACAGAATCACTTCTCTTTAATCCATCAGTCGAACCCATCGCGACACAACGAACAACATTTGAACCAATATGTTGTTCAACTTCGAGAGTCAGTTTTTTTCCATTCAAATCAATTTCTAACGCATTATAAATTTCAGGTAAATTATTTTCAAAATAGACATCGACAACCACGCCGATAACCTGTTTAATAACCCCGATGTTTTTCTTAATCTCACTCATATTATTTAAATTATTTTTATATTTTATTCAGCTAAAGCATTGGCTCCGGCACTAATTTCAGCAATTTCAGCTGTAATGCCCGCTTGGCGCGCTTTATTATAAAATAAAGTTAACTCGTTAATCATATCATTAGCCGCTTCGGTCGCCTGATGCATCGCCGCCATACTGGCGCTATGTTCCGAAGCATTAGCTTCAAGAAAGGCTTGATATAACTGAATTTCAACTAAACGCGGAATCATCTTATCTAAAACTTCGCGCGAACTAGGCTCAAATGTATATTCATAGCTATAGTTCTCATCACTTAGATGTTTTTTGGTTTTATCTTCAATCATCTCTGGAGTCGAGCCGATATTTATATCTTGTCCGACGATACCGAGATATTCATCCTGCGCCTCAACTTCAATTGGGACTAACTGTTTAACTCGTGGAACTTGTTTGGCGGCATTAACAAAATCAGTATAAGCGACTAAAATCTTATCATATTTTTTATGAGCATAATCACTGAGCGCCATTTTAACAATCGGATAAATATCTCGGGCGTCAGTTAAAATATCACTTTTTGCAAATTCAGCCGCGACATTATAATTCTGCCGATGAACAATCGAACCCTTTTTGCCAACTAATATAAAATCGGTTTCAACTGGATGCTTAGCAATCGACTCCTTCGCCTTATTAATGACAGCCGAGTTATAGCCACCACACATACCGCGATTAGAAGTAATTAAAATTATCGCAACTTTATTTATTTTTTTTCTTGGTTTGAGTAGGGGGTGCAGCGATTCGTTTCGACTAGCCTCAAGTTTCGCCAAATGCAAAACCGTCTCCCAACTTAAATTTGCATAAGTTCGAGTTTTAAGGACTGCTTCAATTGCCTTTCTCATTTTGGCCGCCGCTACAACTTCCATCGCTTTAGTAATTTTCTTAGTGCTGGCCACCGATTTTATTCGGCGTGAGATTTCTTTAGTTTTTGCCATAGGAATTCGCACTGAGTCATAAATACTATTTCCGACTCGTGCTCATAAGGTCTTATTTAATAAGATAATCTAAAGTCGCTTTATAATCACTAACTAAATTTTTAATCATTTCTTCTATTTCTGGAGTAATTTCTTTCTTTTCATTAATCGCTTTAAGGGGGGCATCATTTAAATCAGCATATTTATATAAATCACTTTCAAATTCACGAACTTTATCAACTGGAACGTCATCCATGTAACCATTAATAAGTACATAATAGATTAAGACCTGTTTCTCAACTGATAAAGGTTGATACTGATCTTGCTTAAAGATTTCATATAATCTCTGACCTCGATCAAGTTTCTTTTTTGTATCAGAATCTAAATCAGAACCAAACTGCGCGAAGGCTGCAAGTTCTCGATACTGAGCTGCCTCTAAACGCATCTTGCCGGCCACTTTTTTCATGGCCTTAATTTGTGCGCTTGAGCCAACACGAGAAACTGATAGACCAGCATTTACCGCCGGACGATTTCCTTTATAAAATAAATCTGGTTCTAAGAAAATTTGACCATCAGTAATGGAAATAACATTAGTTGGAATATAGGCTGATAAATCTCCCGCCTGAGTTTCAATAATCGGTAAAGCCGTGATAGAACCACCGCCGTATTCTTTATTTAATTTACAAGCTCGTTCAAGTAAACGAGAATGTAAATAGAAAACATCACCCGGATAAGCTTCTCGACCCGGTGGACGTCGCAGTAATAAAGAAATTTCACGATAGCTGACCGCATGTTTTGATAAATCATCATAAACAACTAAAACATCTTCACCCTTATCTAAAAAATATTCAGCCATTGCGCAGCCGGAGTATGGAGCAATATATAGTAAAGAAGCCGAAGTTGAAGCGCCAGCGAGAACAACCGTTGTATATTCCATGGCTCCCGCCTCGGTTAATTTTGAAACGATATTAGCAATCTTTGATTCTTTTTGACCAATCGCAACATAAATACATTTCATGTTCTGACCTTTTTGATTAATGATTGTATCAATCGCGATGGCGGTTTTTCCAAGTTGACGATCGCCGATAATAAGCTCTCTTTGACCACGACCGATTGGAATCATAGCGTCAATCGCTTTAATGCCCGTTTGAACTGGTTGCTTAACAGGATCGCGAGTAATAACCCCAGGCGCAATTTTTTCAATTGGATAGAACTCACTTGTTTCAATTTTTCCCTTTCCATCCATCGGTTCACCAAGCGGATTAACTACCCGGCCAATCATCGCCTCGCCAACTGGAACTTCTAAAATTCTTTTTGTAGCCCTGACTTCATCACCTTCTTTAATCGAAGTATAGTCACCTAAAATAATAACGCCGACTTGATTTTCTTCAAGATTTAAAGCAACACCAGCGACTTCGCCTTTTTCAGTTTTGAACATTAAAATCTCCGACATCATCGCTTCAGCCAAACCAGAGACAAGAGCAATACCGTCAGAAACTTTTAGAACCTTTCCGACTGATTTTTCACTTATTTCAGCCTGATAGCCAGATATTTCTGATTTCAGTTGTTCGATAATGAAATCTTTTGTAGTTGACATATAATTTTTATATTCTAATTACTAATTTTATTTTTCAATTCTTCTAAACTTGTTTTTAAACTGCCATCAACAATTTTATTGTTATATCTTAGAA
>JBBSAU010000048.1:0-6369 GCA_038251925.1 Patescibacteria group bacterium
AAATGTCGGTGAACATATTGTCGATACAGTTATTCATGAGAGAAAAGAAAACGGACCCTTTGTCGATATCTTTAATTTACTTGAAAGAATTACCGACAGAGACTTAAATAAAAAATCTTTAGAAAGTTTAATAAAGAGTGGTGCGATGGATAGTTTTGGTGAGCGCGGACAACTTCTCGCCAATATGGATAAACTTTTAAATTACAATAAAGAGTTAGCCAAGAATAAAGAAAGTAAACAATCAAGCTTATTTGCTGAATTACCAGTAGCGAGCGGTTTGAGTCACGTCAGTCTAAATCCTGCTGCGCCAGCCGAACAAAATGAGAAATTAATTTGGGAAAAAGCTCTACTAGGTCTTTATGTCAGTGAACATCCTTATAATGTTTTTCGTCCTTACTTAACGAACTATTCAATACCTCTTGTTTTGCTCTCTCACCACAAAGGAGATGACCGCGTAATTACTGCGGGAATTGTTTCAACAATTAAAAAAATTATAACTCGTAAAGGAGAATCAATGTTGTTTGTAAAGCTTGAAGACGCCACAAATACTATTGAGCTGCTTATTTTTCCGCGTCTTTATAAAGAGTCAATTAATCTTTGGATTGAGGGTCAGGCGGTAATTCTTGATGGTAAAATTTCTGAAAAAGATAAAGAAGTTAAATTTTTAGTGAATAGAGCACTTGCTCTCGACCCTTTGAATCCTGAAAAATCAATTGATGATTTTAAAAAATTATTAATGGCTGCTGGTCCGCCAAAACCTAGTTGGCAAAATAAATATCGAAATGGAAATAATGTTGGAGCTGGAAATACCGGCGCTTATTCGAAATCGGCTCCGAAAATAAGCAAAACTGATTACGATGAAGAGCCCTCAGTAGTCGCGCCAAGAAATCCCCTTCGGATTATCTTTCTAACAGACATTGATGAGCAAGATTTACTCAACCTAAAAAAAATATTTTCAAAATATCCTGGAGATAATGAGGTATATTTTAAAATTACTGAAGCAGGGAAGTCTAAAATAATAAAAACTGCCTTTCAAGTTGAAAATAATGAGGACTTAATTCATAAATTAGAAGAGGATTTTAAAGGTTTACTAAAAATTGCGGTTTAATAAATTAGATAAATTGCCCCTCGTCTGAAATTCTGTTATAATAAAGTTAAGAAAAATTTATTTTTTTTATAATCTCAAATTTTAAATTATCTTTTTTATTATGCCAAGAGTTAAAAAAAATCCGACTTTGATTTCCGAAAAAAAAGTTATCAAAAAAACTAAAGTAAAAACTAAAACTATTGTAAAAAAAATAGTACCTAAGAAAAAGGCACGGCCGGTTGTTATTGATGTAATAGAGGATAATGAGTCAGAAGTTTTTTTTCCAGAACTTGCAACTGCGCCAGTAGAAATGTCTGTTCTTGACTCATTAAGCTCGAAGAAAGAAATTGATCCAGAGATTGATCAACAAAAAAAGTTTTTTTCTGAGTTAGTAACGGAAATAAAAGAAAAAAAATCTAATACTCAAAACGGAAAATCAAAAGCCAGTTTAAATGATGACGAAGAGAAGCCAAGAAAAAATAAAAGCGTGAGTCTTTACCGTCGACTAGTCTGGCGCTTTATTGCCTTTACTGTTTTTTTACTCTTAGTTGTATTTTATTTCTCATTTTCAAAATTAACGATTATTATTTCTCCTAAGGGCGAAGTAATCAATGATAGCCTTCTTTTAAAAGTGCAACCAGCTACCTCGACGCCACTTAATGCCGATACTGATTTTAGAGAAAAAGTTTCTGGTACGGTTAAAGAACTTAATCTCCTTGAGGAAAAAAGTTTTCCTGCCACCGGCGAAGAATTCACTGGTGTCGATATAAGTGGTCAAGTAAAAATTATCAATAATTCTCCTAAAAGCCAGGCTTTAGTTGCGACGACGAGAATTCTGAGTCCTGAAGGCAAGTTGTTTAGAATTAAAGACGCTGTTACTGTACCGGCTGGTGGCGAAGTGTCGGTTGATATATATACCGAAAAACCAAGCGAGGATTATGCTATTGGCGCTACAACTTTCACAATTCCCGGTCTCTGGTTAGGTCTCCAGGATAAAATTTATGCTAAAAGCACCTCTGCCTTTGTTTACGAACAAAAAGTTAAGAAATATATTAAAGCGAGTGATATTGATTTAGCTACTAAGCAAATGAATGACTTATTACTAGCTAAAGCAAAGACTACTGCCGGCGCACCGGACTTTAATCAAAGTAGCTTATATGAAACTTTAAATCCGGCTAGTTTTGAAATTAATGCTAAGGCGGGTGACGCAAAAGATAGCTTTATTGTTAAGGCGAAAGGGAGTTTAATTGTCGTTACTTTTTCTAAAGACGAAGCAATTAAATTAGCAAATGCTAAATTATCACTTTTAATTCCAGACGATAAAGAATTAGTCGACTTTAACTCAGCTGACATAAAATACACTTTTGATAATTATGACTCTAAAACAGGAATCGCGGCAATTAAAGAAAGTTTCACCGCGACTATGGTTTTGAAAAATGATACTGAAATTGTCGATAAAAAACAGCTAGTTAATTTAAGCAAGCAGCAATTAGAACATTATTTAAAGGCATTTCCGGAGATTAAAAGTTACGAGCTCAAATTTTTCCCATCATTTATTTCTCGAGCACCGCGTTTGCCAGAAAGAATTCAAATTAATGTTAAAGGAATGGATAAATAATATTTACTTTAAAGATATACAACAAAAAGACTCAATTTGTAAATTGAGTCTTTTTAAAATCAAAATTATCTTATTATCTGCTAAAATTTCTACTTAAAATATTCCTAAGAATGAAGAGCTTTTACTTTTTTTGGGTTTATGGATAACCGCCTCTAATTCTTTAGCTAGTTTAATTGCTTCAGCTAAGGGGCGTTGATGAAGATTACGGCCAATTGCTAAACCAAATGTACCGGAGATACTTAGTTGATCATTTGTTGTCGTAAGCATTTCTTTATTATTTCGCTTACTTCCGCCGACGCAAATAATTTTTGTTCTTCCGGCAGCACTAGTTACTTCTTTAAATTTCTCCGCAATAATTTTATTGTTTTTAGCTCCATAAGGATACTTCAGCTTTGCAAAATCAGCGCCTAAACAGGCGGCCATGCCTGCACCACCAGCAATAATATGAATATCCTCTTCTTTAACGCCTTTCCCTCGAGGATAAACCCAAAGAACAGCGATTAAACCATTTTGGTGAGCGTTATTTATGGCCACTGCGGCCGCTGCGAGCATTTTAGCTTCAAATTTTCCACCTAAATATAGTGTGTAGCCAATACCAACAATATTTAGAGCCGATTGTTTTTTAAAATTAACTATATCTTCAACAGTCCACCACGTGCGACTTGAATTCTTTTCTTCGTTTAGGCCAAGATTTGACTTGCCATTAAGTTTTACCAGATAGGGAATCGAGCGATAATCTAATCCATACTGTGCAATCAGTCCGAGATGCGTCGCCAGTAGTCCGCCTTTCGTAGCCGCAGCGATTTTAAATAAATGCTCCGGGCTGCTGTCATCTTTAGAAATTCCTGCACCAAAAAAGTCATCATTTAAATGTTCAACTTTTTGATCACCAGCAATCAGGAGAAGTTTACCGGTTCCGGCAGTTGCTAAGTCGTAGTTTCGACTATATTCCTTCTTTTTTGTTGTAGGAACGCTTAAGGGAGCTTTAATTTTTACCATATAAATATTTATAAATTTAATAAAATATGCTATGCTAAAATAGTTAAGATAATTATATCATAATTATGTCAAAAGATAAAAATAGCGATGAAATTGATTTAAATAAATATAAAGATTTAGATGGTTTAAGTCTGAAAAAAATGAATTTCGGTCTTTGGCTATCTGAGCACCGTTCACGAATAATGAAAAGCATTATTATTTTTTTAATTGCCATTTCAGCAATCTCTTTTGCGTATTCAACTTATAACTATATTGTTTATTATATAACTAGTTCTTCGGCCGAAGAAGAAGCCGCCGCGGCGAGAACTAATCTAGTTTCGCAAAGAAATATCGTTACAGATTTATTAATTGGTGTGCCGATCGCTTTTAAGAGTAGCGAAGCCTACGACTTGGTTGCGGCGATAAAAAATCCAAATGATAAATTCAGTGCCACATTTCAATATTGTTTTTTGAATAATGAAACCGTAATCAGCTGCACTAATGGGTTTATTTTGCCTTCAGAGGAGAAATATATTTTTTCTCTCGGCCAAAAAGTCGAAGCTTATTCAGGTAACGTAAAGGTTGAATTAAGAGATATATCTTGGAAGCGTTTTGATGTCCGTTTGATACCTGATTGGAAAAGTTTTAGTAGTAGTCATATTAATTTTAATTTTGAAGGAATTAATTTGGCACTGGCCAATGAAAGCGGATTATCAGAAAAAATAGGACTCGACTCTTTAGAATTTAGTGTTAGCAATCGAAGTCCATATAGTTACTACCAGGTACCTCTTAACATTACTTTTTATAATGGAACTGAATTAATTGGGGTTAATCGATATATCGTTGAGAATTTCTTAGCCGGCGAGACTCGTCAAGTGCGTCTGAGTTGGCTAGGCGGACTTTCGAGTGCGGCGCGCACTGAAATTCGGCCTGAGCTTAATTTACTTGATGATAGTATTTATTTGAAGTATCAAGGTTCAAACTAAAAAAATATTATTTAAGATATATGTTTAGTCGTTTAAGGTTGTATTTGAAAAATTTTGATTGGTTAATATTTGCCGCGGTGATTTTACTCATCGCTTTTAGTTTAGTGGAAATATACAGCGTTGCTCTTGGTCAGGAAAAATTTAGTCTTTTGAACTTTCAAAAACAGATTTTATTCGCGGGCGTAGGCATAGTTTTACTCTTCTTTTTTGCTTTCTTAGATTCATATTTTTTAAAAAGCTTTAGTAAATACTTATACATTTTAGGATTTATTATTCTTGTTTCTGTTCTGATTTTTGGATCAACTATCCGGGGAACAAAAGGTTGGTTTAGTATTTTTGGTTTTGGCTTACAACCAGTTGAATTTATTAAAATAGTTTTAATTCTATACTTAGCGAATTATTTTTCGGGTCTAGCAACGAAAGTTAAAACTGCGCGTCATTTCCTTATTTCAGCCGGGGGGACTTTTCTTTTAATTTTTTTAGTTCTAATGCAACCCGATTTCGGATCAGCTTTGATTCTGGGAACTATTTGGCTGATTATGATTATAGCCGCTGGATTTCCGAAAAAATATTTTATTATAGTTGGAGTCGCCGCTATAGTTGTTCTGGCAGTTGCTTGGTTGTTTTTGTTTAAACCTTATCAAAAAGAACGTATTCAAACATTTTTAAACCCAAGCGCTAATTCTCTAGAATCTGGCTACAATATTTCTCAAGCGATGATTGCCGTCGGTTCCGGTGGTTTAATCGGCAAAGGGGTTGGTTTTGGTTCACAATCACAGCTTAAGTTCTTACCCGAAGCTCAAAATGACTTCATTTTTGCTGTTATTTCCGAAGAATTGGGTCTACTAGGAGTTCTCTTGGTCTTGGGTTTCTATTCCTTATTTTTCTATCGTTGTTTCAGCAGCCTCCGAAAAGTAGGCAATGATTTCGGTATTTATTTCATAATTGGATCCGCAGGCTTGATTTTTATTCAAATGTTTATTAATATTGGTATGAATCTAGGAATTATGCCGGTCGTAGGCCTAGCACTGCCTTTTGTCAGTTATGGTGGCAGTTCCTTACTATCTTTACTAATATTAGTAGGGATAATCGAGAATATAATTATTAAATCAAAAATTAGCTATTAAACGTATGGAATTAAAATTACAGGCAGAAAAAAGACTCGATAAGGAAAAATTAGCCCCTGATTTTATCGCAGCGGTTATTTATGGAAAGGGTATCACAAATGAAAATTTAAAACTAAAGCGTGTCACTTTTGAAAAGGCCTATGCGCTTGCCGGAGAATCTAATTTAATAGATTTGGATTTTGGCTCAGGAGTAGTAAAAGTTTTGGTTAAAGACACTCAGCGCGATGTTTTAAAAAATACTTTTACCCATGTTGATTTTTACCAAGTTAACATGAAAGAAAAAATTGCAACTGAAATTCCACTTCATTTTATTGGTGAATCAAAAGCTATCAAAGAGTTGGGCGGCATGTTAATGAAAGAGATTAATCAATTAGATGTCGAATGTTTACCAAGCGACTTGATTGATCATATCGATATTGATATTTCTGTTCTTGCAACTTACGAAGATGTTATTAGAATTTCAGATCTTATTTTACCAAACGGCTTCAGATTAATTAAAAATAGTCCAGAAGACGTAGTCGTCGTTGTTGTTGAGCCGAAGGTTCAAGTTGAAGAAGAAAAGCCGGTTGAAGC
>JBBSAU010000049.1:0-6195 GCA_038251925.1 Patescibacteria group bacterium
CCACTTAATTATCTGCCTATTTAAACATAGTGGACAGCGTTTTTTTTGTCATATTATTAACTAGTTTATATTTGTTTTGTATTCTAATTTAATGTTACAGCAAATATCCAACTTTCACCAACTATTTTTGGGTATTAAACCGGTTTATTTATTAGTTTATTTTAACTTTTGGCAGTTTGTCCTATATTTTGCTTATATATTGACAAAATTTATAAAAAGTGCTATAATACTATATTAAATGAGATTTGGATGCTTTGGCAAAAAAAGCTCTTTGACAATTAAATGAACGAAAAAAAACAAACAAAAAACAAACATAACCATGAAAAATCCGAAAACACTTTGGTTCCTGGTAAAATTAATACCGGTTGTAGCCTTTCTTCTAGCGCTTATTATAGGCGCCTTAGTCAATGAATTTATTAAGGTCCTTCTCATCGCAACAATCAGCTTTGTTATTTACTGGATACTCGCTTTATTAACTTCGTATAAATCAGTACCCACAATGGAAAGATGGATTACTGAGCTTTATGGAAATTTTGAACGCGAGCTAAAAGCTGGTCCAAATTTTATTCTTCCTTTTGGAATTGAAACAATCAAAAGTAAAGTTTTTATGGGTCAGCAGATGATGGAATTATATTTGAACAAGGATGTTCAAAATGGTTACGGAGCGGGTGATGTTGAGTTTAGCGATTGCTCGGGTATGGCCGTAAAAGCATTTTTTTATTTCAAAATTAATGATGCTTACAAGGCAACCTACAAAATCTTTGATTTATTTGACGCTGTTGAAGAAAAAGTCGATAGCATACTGCGAATAAATTTTATGTTCTACACACTTGATCAGGCGATGAACTTACAAGGCAAGTTTAATCTGGAAAGTATTGCTTGCTACGTTAATTTAATTTCTGAACCAATCCCTGTTCCCGCTGATCTGCACGCTAAGTATCTTCTATCCCCTTTTTATCTCGAGTTTGCAGAGTTCGGAATTGAAGCAAAAAGTTTTGTTATTTCCGATTTTAATATGTCTGATGATATCAAGAAGCAAAGAGAGAGAAAGTTGATCGTTTCGGCAGACGTGGAAGTTGCAAAATCTAATCTTATAAAAGCGCGCATCGAAAAGAAGACTTTAATAGTAGGGGCTGAAGCTAAAAAGGAAGCCAAAGTCTTAGAAGGGCAAGGAGCGGCAAGTAAAATATCAGCTGTTTCAAAGGCCGTTGGTTTACGTCCTGAGCAGGCAGCTAAATATTTAACCGAAGAGCTCAAATGGAGCGCGATAGCTGAATCAAAATCGACTGACAAAGTTATTCTCATTGAGGGTAACGGGGGAAATGCATCAAATGGAGCAAAATTCGGCGCCGGTTATGGAGCTGTTAAAAAATAACAAAAAAAACGTAAGAAAATGGCAGCTTTAAACTTAAATATCGCACACAATCAACGCAACACCACGGTACAGCCAGGTGTAGCCCCAACTATGACAGGAGCGCCCGTAAATCCGGCAAACCCAACAAATCAGGCCAATACGGCTAATCCGCCAGCGAACACTCCGGCTAATCCAGTTGTTAACCCCCCAGCGCCAACTCATGTGACCAAGGAAGATTGGATGAATGTTCTAAAAGCCGTCGTTATTTCGACATTAAGCTTTTGGATAACATTTTTAATTCTGTATTCCTTAGCGCCAAATTGGTATTTTTGGCCAATAGTTTGTTTTGCACTTATTGTATCCGTCTTAGTTCTGATTGCGGTCGATTCAATTATTGACTCAAAGTCAAAATTAGGCGGAGCGATAGTAATCTTTATAATTCTCCAGGCATTTGTCTTAACTTTTTCTCACTACGCAAATAATAGTAATGTGAATAAAGGTATAACTAAAACAGAAGCCAGATCAGAAACTAGCGCAGAAATAATTACTTCTACAAAAGTTTATGATCTTAAAGCCGGCGAGGAAACACCTTGGCTCGGCACTGCACAGGATAAGATAACTAACCTTACTTGGGCATCGCCAGATTACGATTTCGATGTCATTTCAAGTGATGAACGTAATCATTGGTATCCTGGAAATGCGTCACTTCCACCGAAAAATCATTGTTTTTTCAAAATTAAAGCAAGAAGTGATCAGATGATTACAGTTACGGCTAACGAGCAGAATTAGTTTTTAAGTAGAGTCGAGTACAGAGGGTAATTTATTACCCTCTTTTTTATTTTTTAGGAAACTGATATAATTAATTTACTAATAATAAAATAAATTTATGAAATTTATTTATAAACTTTTCACATTTTTTCTGTTTTCTTGTTTATTAATTATACCGAATGTTTCTCAGGCAGCCTGTCAACTTGCGCCAACGACAAATTGTTCAACACTCCAAATACAATCTTGTAATGTTATTGGTTGTGCAATTGTAATGCCAACGGCTGCATACCCATATCCTTGTGCGCCATCAATATCATCATGTGCTCCGTTAACCATGTTGCAGTGCTTTGGCAATTGCCAATGGTTCTCGGTAGCCAACAATAATACAGGTGGTGGCGGCGTGACAAATAATAATCTTAATCCTCCTACTAATTTAGAAAACCCCCTCGGCGACATAACTTCTCCTCAACTTTTAATCGGAAAACTAATTGACTCCGTTTTAGGAATAGTCGGCTCTATCGCCCTTTTAATGTTTATTTTTGGCGGTCTAACTTGGATGACTTCTGGTGGAAGTGCTGAAAAAATTAAAAAAGGAAGAGATATTATTGTTTGGTCGGCTATCGGTTTAATAATTATATTTGCTTCATACGGCCTCGTTAAATTCTTAATTTTAAGCATCAAATAAATATTATTACAAAAAATTTATCAACCAATACCGACTAAATACTTAGTCGGTTTGACAATAGTTGATATTTTTTTTATTATAAGACAAGAAATAAAAATGGGTCGATACCAAAGCGGTCAACTGGGGCAGACTGTAAATCTGCTGGCTTATGCCTTCGAAGGTTCGAATCCTTCTCGGCCCACACACTTAAAAAAGGAGTAAACATGAAAACTGAATATGTAGTTGCTTTTGGATTACTTAAAGAAGAACTGCGTCTAGCAATTGAGGAAAGTCGCAAGGGTGTAGCCTTTTGGCAGGAATGTTTTGTAGATATTCCTTATTGCGACGTCAGCGATCTGGATATGGTTGAAATTCTTGATGGCTACGTGATTAAAGGTTATATAAACCTTTGGAAAAATTACGTGACTCTCAGCTATTATGAGGACATTGCAAATTTTGAAGCTAATCATCTTTCCGCCGAGGACTCTGACATTCTTCGAAATTTAACCGGTAAGTTCTACTTTAAAGAAAGGAATCAAGCCGTTCTTGAATATCCACCGCGAGAAAAGTTGCCTGATTTTGTGGGAACTTGGGCAGATGTATTTCTGGAAATTGTTGATTATATTCGTAGAAAATTATGCATTTGCCCAGAAATGCCACCCAATCTAGCCGAAGAACTATTAATGACGCGAGACGAAGGCGATAATTAATTGTCTTCTAGCACCAGGAAAAAATCCTGGTTTTTTATTAATTTTTTTTCTGATTAATTGTGTATTTGCCAAAAAAATGATAATCTTTTAATATAAAAATTATATATGTCTATTTTTAATCCCGACAAATTGGGTGTAAGTTTAGTAAAAATCTTTGCTGTTTTATTTTTAGCTTTAGCGATTGTAATTGTTATTCTAATCTCAATTTAAACTATGCCTGAATTACCAGAGGTCGAAACAATTAAACGCGATCTGAGCGTCTTGATCGGAAAAAAAATTAAAGCGCTTGAGATTTTGTCACCGAAAACCGCTTCAAGCTCTGAAGCTTTTTTTAAAAAAGTTTTAGTCGGCAAGTCTTTACTTAAAATCGAACGACGCGGAAAACTTCTAATGTTTTTCTTCAAAAACGATCATATTTTGCTTGTGCATTTAAAAATGACTGGCCAATTAATTTATCAGTCAGGGAAAAATAAAATTATTGGTGGTCATAGTTTGGCGAGTGGTAACTACGAAAAATCTGTTGGCGGGGCTCTACCTAATAAACATACACGCGCTGTATTTCATTTCACTGGCTCAAGTGATTTATATTTTAATGATCTGAGAAAATTTGGGTACTTAAAATTAGTTAAGCAGACCGAACTTGATGAATTACTCAGAAAAAATTATGGCCCAGAACCCTTAACGCCAGAATTTAGCGCCATGAATCTTGAAAAAATTCTAAGTACGAGAAGAATTGCGATTAAAGCAGCCTTGCTAAATCAAAAATTAATTGCCGGACTCGGCAATATTTATGTTGACGAGGTTTTGTTTGCCAGTAAAATAAATCCTTTTCGTCCCGCTAATAAAGTAAAGCCCCTCGAAATCAAAAAAATAATTTTCGAGGCAAATAAAATAATTAAAAAAGCAATTTTAAATCGCGGAACGACTTTCAATAATTATGTTGATTCAAAGGGGAAAAAGGGGAATTATTCAAAATTTCTGAAGGTTTACGGCCGCGGAAAGGAGGGCTGTCTTATTTGTGGTCAGCCAATCCTGAAAGTTAAATTAGCTGGTCGAGGAACGCATTATTGCCAAAATTGCCAAAAATAAGCCAAATAGAGCAAAAATTTGCTTATTTAGGCTAAAAAATAGTTGACATTTACCCTATTTTTATATATTGTTGATATATATTAAATGTATTATTAATTTTTTTGAAAACTATGTCCCAAGACAACATGATGAAATTAGAATGCACCGTTTGTAAAACTACAAATTATCATTCTCATAAAAACAAAAAACTCTTAAAAGAACGTTTAGAAATGAAAAAGTATTGTAATAAATGCAAAGCCCATACTTTACATAAAGAAACTAAATAAGATTTTATGCCTAAAAGTTTAACCAAGCCCTTCTTACTGATTCTTGTATTCCTGGTTATCGTCGGTTGCTACTTGGTGTTTAGGCCCTTTTTGACGGAAATATTAATGGCAGCCATTCTCGCTACTATTTTTTATAAACCGTTTGTCGCGCTCACAAAATTTTTAAAAGGTCGGCAGAATATCGCCGCTCTTTTAGTGTGCTTACTGCTTATAGCCTTAATCATTCTTCCAGCTGCTCAATTAATTATTTATGGGGCGCAAAAATCAGTTGCTACCTATGATGAGGCAACCGTATTTTTCAATAGTCATACTTTAAAAGACGTTTTTGCAAATGACGTATTTGTGAAAACACCATTGCGCTATTTAAAATTAGGCACTTTTAATTACGAAGATAAAGCTTTCCAGGATACGGTTCTAACTGCTTTTAAGCAATCAAGTAATTGGCTTTTTTCTGGAGCGACGGGAATAATTAAAGGTACGACCAGTTTTATTTTTTCACTGCTAATGATTATTCTGACAATGTTTTTCTTTTTTATTGATGGTAAGAAAATGTTGAAGCGCTTGATGTACCTTTCCCCCTTACCGAATAAATACGACGAGGAAATTTTTCGGAAGTTTAGTGTTGTCAGTTATACGACCTTAGTTTCAACTTTTGTTGCCGCCTTGGTGCAGGGAATAGTTGGTGCTCTTGGATTTGCCGTGATCGGTTTTCCAGTTTTTTTAGCTTTTATTTTAGTTTCATTATTGTCGCTCCTGCCATATCTCGGTGCTGCTATTTTTTATGTTCCAGTAGGCTTATACTACTTCATGGTGGGTGACATCTGGCAAGGTGTTTTCATAATCGCCTGGGGCTTTGTTGCTATTGGTCTAGTTGATAACGTTGTGCGTGCTTATATGATTAAAGATAAAGCAGAAATTAATCCAATTTTTGTTTTCTTCTCGATTTTAGGCGGAATTTCTCTGTTTGGTTTTTGGGGAGTCGTGGTCGGGCCTTTAGTAGTTGCGCTAGCTGTAACGGTATTTCATATTTATGAACTTGAATTTTGTAACGATTTGGATGGCGCTGGATGTAGTGACATTAAAAAACAAGATAAAAAAGATCATCTAAAAATTTTAGCTTCAGTGGAAAAAAAATAATATAATAATTTATTAAAAAATTTATGTTTGGACCAAAAACACAAAAAAATTTAGAAACAGCTTTCGCTGGTGAATCTATGGCCAGAAATAAATATACATATTTTGCTTCAGTTGCTCGAAAAGCTGGCTATGAGCAAATCGCCACTTTATTTGAAGAGACAGCTAATAATGAAAAGGAGCATGCCAAACTTTGGGCCAAACAGTTAG
>JBBSAU010000050.1:0-6167 GCA_038251925.1 Patescibacteria group bacterium
CAAATAATCGGCACCATTCTTTCATTTGTCGGTGTTTTGTTTTTAATGCTAATGATTTATGCTGGTGTTATGTGGATGACCGCTCAGGGTAACGACCAGCAAGTTACTAAAGCTAAAGATCTATTAATAAATTCGATTATTGGCCTTATTATAATTTTCGCCGCCTACGCTATTACTAATTTTGTCGGTGGCTTTGTTTCTAACCAGTTTAACCCTTAATGAAAAAGTTTAAACAAATCTTACAAATAAATATTCTTATTTTCTCAAGCCTTTTTTTATTACTTGGACTTTCTTTAAATACACAAAGCGCTCTGGCTTATAATTTTGCTAAAGATAGCGGACTTAGTATCACCGGCGATAAAGCGGGTTTTGACCCAAGTGCCGTTACTTCTCCGGAAATAATTATTGGCAATGTTATTCAGGCCATTCTTGGTTTACTTGGAATCGTTTTTTTAGCTTTTATGATTTATGCCGGTATTACCTGGATGACGGCTCAAGGAAACGATCAAAAAGTTACCAAGGCCAAACAAATGATTACCGAGGCGATTGTTGGTTTAATAATCGTTGTTGCCGCTTACGCCATTGCTTATTTTGTGGTTAGCTATTTTAGCGCTAGCGCAGTTGTCTAAAAAATTATGAAAAACAAATGGCTAAAACTAAATATAATTCCTTTATCAATAAGTAGTTTTATTTTTTCTAAAATAGCCATGGCTGCCAATTTAAGAGATGCTTTCCCAAATGCAAAAATTGTCGCCAGCAGTACTTATAATACGAGCCAAGATCTTTACCCGATGTTAGGAAATATAATTGCGGTTATTTTATCTCTACTGGGTGCGATATTCATTATTTTTATTATTTACGGGGGCTATATTTGGATGACGGCCTCGGGTAATGAACAAAAGGTTGAAAAGGCTACTCAAATTATAAAGGAGTCTATCATCGGCCTAATAGTAATTTTGGGTGCTTACGCGATTTCATATTTTATCTTAAGCCTATTCAGTTCACAACTTAAAAATTTATAAATTTATGCGCAAACATTTAAATCTTATTTCTTCACTCTTTATTTTAACGGCCCTTCTTATTTTGCCTTATTTTGTTTTTGCGCAAACTACCAACGATGATTCAATGCTCGGTAAACTTCAACTAGTCGCCGGCAAAGGTGGTTATGTCACTGAAGGTGGACCAACCTTGCCGATGGTTGTCGGAAATATTATTCAAGGAGTTCTTGGTCTTTTAGGCGCAATTTTCATTATAATCTTGGTTATTGCGGGATATACCTGGATGACCGCGTCAGGAAATGAACAGAAAGTTGAAAAAGCACAAAGCATGATAAAGCGCGCAATCATCGGCTTAATAATTACCCTGTCTTCATTCGCGATTTGGACATTTATTTTTGAAAATTTGATTATCAAATAAAAATAATCTTTTTTATGAAAAAATTTATTTATACATTAAGCTGTCTCATTTTCTTATTTGTTTTCGCACAGATTAGTTCTGCCCAACTATTAGATTCTGGAGGAGCTCTTAATCAACTACAAACAAACACTGACCAGGTTAGTCTCACTGCGGGACTTGGGCGCGCATCCGTCGGAACTATTATCTCTTCAATTATTAAAGCTGTCCTTGGACTACTGGCGGCTATATTTTTGGTTTTAATGATTACGGCTGGATTTCAATGGATGACTTCCGCAGGCAACGAAGCCCAAGTTAAAAAAGCACAGGACACTATTAAAACGGCCATTATTGGGCTAGTTATAGTTTTAGCGGCTTACGCGATTACTTATTTCATCTTTAAATATTTACCTTTTAGCGGCTCGGGTAACGGAGGAGGCGGGAATGGTGGTGTTGGCGGAACTCCTTAATGTGAAAATAATATAAATTAAAAGGCGGCCTTTAAAGGGTCGCCTTCTTTTGTTGTACTTCTGTACTTTTCAGACTTTATTTTATTTAATTTCCTTCACGATGGAATTCCCAATGTGTCCACTCTCCAAGAGCATAATGCTGCTGGGGGGTAACATTAGATGTCCACTCTCCAATTTTTTCTCCTTTGAGATAAACATCACAGTGGTATCTACCAGGTATTAAGTTGTATTTAATTTTTTCACCCGGACTAGTAAAAAAAGATACCGTTTCAACAGCGGAAACTCGATCGTAAGCGTCAACACTATAAATAATGAAGTTTATGCGAGAATAATGGGATAGATTTTGTACAAATCCTTCATAACCTTTAATCGGATCAACATTGACTATACCATTTTTCATTTTTTCATAGCCTTGCTCTTGTCGCCGCGCCTCATTGTTTTCTACTCTTTCTTCATGGATTGCTGCATTTTTTTCCACTCGAACCGTAGTTCCAACTTCAGAACCACGATCAAGGCGTCTTTTTTCACGCGGAGAAAGTTCAGTTGGGACACCTTTGTAAGCAACATAGCTGGCCGAGATATTATCTCTCTGATTTTCAAGGCGTTTAATTTGTGCGACTAGAGTGTCACGATCAATCAAGCTTCTTGATGCGTTGATATAAGGCGCTTGCTTTTCTCGTAAAACCTGGACTTCGGCTTGCTTTTTTGCAATTTCTGAATTTTTTTCGGTTTCAGCATATTCGGTGTTGAATTTTTTCTTCGATAAATTATCAATGTCTGTTTGCAATTTTTTAATGTCCATCGAATAATCATCTACTTTACTCAGGCCGTGGTTTATTTGCGCAATTTTAACGTTGCGCTCACGAATTTGACTGTTGATCTCTTCTTTCTTATTTTGCTCATTATATACTTGAGCATTAATTCCGGTGGCAACCATCATAAATATGACAGTCAAGGCCAAATACATTAGTTTTTTCATGGCTTCGTTTTTTGTTTTATTTTTTGTTTGTTTATTTTATTGTTAACGAGCGTGTGTTCTGCTCTTTTTGTTTAATTTCAATCAATTGATTGATAAACTATTATATCACAAATTTATATATATGTCAATGACTTATCAACATGCCAGCATTGACATCTTGATTTACATATGATACATTAATTAGTCAATAAAATCCCTACTTTACTATTATCTAAATATGCTAAAGTAGGGCTTTTTTATTTGACCACTATAAATATATGAAAATCCTTCAAATGATCAAAGAGGAAGTGGTTCCTCTCAGTAGAAAGCAGCACATAGTTTTATTAACTATCATTGCTTGTATTTTTCAATTTACGCTGTTTTTCGCACCTGCTCTAGCCGCTGAGGCCGTCCAGGACGCTAATACAGCTAACTTTAGCCAAGAAACGTTAATTACTAATGATTCAATGGTTAAAAGCTCAGTAATGGACTCTGAGGCCGCCAAACTAAATCAGTTGCCTTCCGTTCAAATAGCTAGTACCACTAATGTCATAGCTAGCCCCAGCGTCTTCCTGGCTACTTCGAGCCCAGAAACAGCTAGCACTACCATCGCCGTTGCTACAAGTAGCCCAGAGGAGCTTGAGACCATAGTCCGGACAACAACAGTCACCATGACCGCCTATAACTCTGAGGTTGGTCAAACTGATGACAGCCCTTGTATTACAGCTAATGGTTTTGACGTCTGTAAGCATGGTATTGAGGACACAATCGCCGCTAATTTTCTGCCAATGGGTACAAAAGTAAAAATTCCTGATTTATATGGCGATCGTATTTTTATTGTTCGTGATCGCATGAACAAGAAGCATCCGACCCGAGTTGATATCTGGATGAAAGATCGACCCTCGGCAATGCGCTTTGGTGTCAAAGTGGCCAAAATCCAAATCCTTAAATAATTTTTAAATTTCGATATAAAAAAACGCCTCGCTTATTAACGAGGCGTTTTTTTAAATATAATATTAGAAAAATAGACTAAGAATTCCTCGACTTCTCTTTATTTGTTTTTCTTTTTGCAAGATTGCTAGAGTTGTTGAAACAACTGTATCTGGATTTAAAGATAAACTGTCTATTCCTTGTTCAACTAAGAACTCAGCGAAATCTGGAAAATCGCTCGGGCCCTGACCACAAATTCCGACCTTACGTCTGTATTTTTTTGCAGTTTTTATTAAGGTCTTAATTAATTCTTTAACTGCCTCATTTTTTTCATTTGCTACTCCGGCCACTTGAAGCGTTCCGCCTGAGTCACGGTCGATTCCGAGAGTTAACTGAGTTAAGTCATTAGAGCCGATAGAGAACCCATCGAAAATATGACAAAATT
The DNA here is from genome assembly GCA_038251925.1 of Patescibacteria group bacterium. Lineage (GTDB taxonomy): Bacteria > Patescibacteriota > Patescibacteriia > Patescibacteriales > UBA12465 > UBA12465. The sequence continues at coordinate 4,196 of JBBSAU010000050.1, forward strand.
TTTCAGCAAGAATAATATTAGCCGGTATTTCCGCCATCACATATATTTCCAGACCATTCAAACCACGCTTTAAGCCATTCAGCGCCATTATCTCTTGAACTTTCTTTCCCTCTTCAATGGTTCGACAAAATGGAATCATCACTTTTAAATTTTTCAAACCCATTTCTTCACGAACTTTCTTAATCGCCTGACATTCTAACTTAAACGCTGGTAAAAATTGCGGAGAATAATAACGACTTGCCCCGCGGAAACCAATCATCGGATTAGATTCTATTGGTTCGTACTCTTTACCGCCGATTAAATTTGCATATTCGTTAGATTTAAAATCACTAAGACGGATAATTACATCTTTCGGATAAAAGGCTGCGCAAATTCTAGCCATGCCTTGCGCTAAACGATCGACAAAGTATTGAGATTTATTTTTATAACCAACTGTTAAAACATCAATTTGCTTTTTTACTAGCGGGTCTTTAATTTTATTATAATTAATTAAAGCTAAAGGATGTATTTTAATGTAATTATTTATAATAAACTCTAAACGCGCCAAGCCGACGCCATCATTAGGAATAAATGAATTTGAAAAAGCCATATCGGGCTCACCAATATTCATCATAATTTTCGTTTTGGGTCTCTTTAGATTTTTTATATCAGTTGTTTCAACTTTAAAAGGAAGTTTTCCTTCATAAACGTAGCCCTCTTCACCACTGGCGCAATCAATCGTAATCGCGCGACCGCTTTTAATTATTTTAGAAACATTTTCAGTCCCAACTACACAAGGGATTCCAAGTTCTCGTGAAACAATGGCGGCATGACAGGTTCTTCCGCCTTTATCAGTTACAATTGCTGAGGCAATCTTCATAATCGGTTCCCAGTCAGGATCGGTCATGTCAGTCACTAAAACTTGCCCCGGTTTAAAATTATGAATATCCTTAACATCCATCATTCGATTCGCGATACCGGCGCCAATTCGATTGCCAACACTTTGACCCGAAGTTATTAGCTTCCCTTTCTTCTCTAATTTATAATGCTCGATTACCTGCTGATTTTTTAAACTTTGAACAGTTTCGGGACGTGCTTGAGTAATAAATAGTTCATTAGTTCGACCATCAAGAGCGAACTCCATGTCCATCGGCCGTTTATAATGATCTTCGATAATCATCCCCCATTTTGCAAGTTGGACTACTTGTTTATCACTTAATGAAGGCTTTGTTTGTTCAGCTTCTGGAATTTTAATATTTTTGACTGGATTCTTTCCCTTTAAATCATAAACCATCTTTATGTTCTTTTTGCTAAGACTCCGCGAAATGATTGCTTGAGTCGGTTTAAAAACATAAAACTCATCAGGTGTAACATGGCCCTGAACAATATTTTCACCTAAACCAAAAATTGAATTTATTAGAACCACATTTCTAAAACCGGACTCGGTATCAATTGTAAACATAACTCCAGATGAGCCAAGGTCAGAACGAACCATTCTTTGAACGCCAACCGACAAGGCAATCGAAAAATGATCGAATTTTTTATCTACGCGATAAGAAATAGCCCGGTTAGTAAATAGAGAAGCGATGCATTTTTTAACAGCTAGCAATAAGTCTTTTTCTCCAGTAATATTTAAATAAGTTTCCTGCTGGCCGGCAAACGATGCATCCGGTAAATCTTCAGCCGTTGCGCTTGATCGAACCGCCACATCAACATTTTTTAGTTTATAGGTTGCCGACAGCTTTCGATAAGCTTCAGTAATTGCACTTGAAAAATCCTTAGGTAGCTCTGAGGCAATAATTAATTTTCTAATTTCTGCCCCCCTCTTCATTAAATCCTTTACATTTTTAGTATCAAGATCTTTTAGAATTTCAATTATTTTTTTCTTTAAACCAGTTGATTCCAAAAAGTGATTATAAGCCGAAGCGGTTGTTGCAAATCCATTAGGAATACGGAGGCCTTTCTTTACTAAATGACCATACATTTCGCCCAG
>JBBSAU010000051.1:0-6126 GCA_038251925.1 Patescibacteria group bacterium
AAATTTTTCAGAAATTACTTTAAATTCTTGGTCGAAGCGTCCTTTAATATTTAAATCTAATTCATAAATTATTTCTTCAAGAGATTTAATGGCTTGGTGAAGATCATTTGTTTGGGTACTAAGAAAATCATGACGTTCTTTAGTGTCGGCAAATTCTTTTTCGGTTTCTGGATCAATACCGCCGATTTGCTCGAGTTGTAATTTATTATTATTAATACTTTTTTGCCAACGTTCAATTTCAATTTCTTGTTTATCGATTTTATGATTTTTAATATCTGAAATTTCAAGCTCATCGTTTCTAATGTTTGTTTCCAGATCCTCTAATTTTGTTTCCTGCCTAGTCGCGTCAACTTTTAGATTATTTAATTCGCCTAAAATAGAATTAAGTTCTTGTTGGAGTGATTGGATTATTCTTTGATACTCAAACATTTGGCTTTTTTCTTTTTCTTGAGCAGCGTTGAAATCGGCCAATTTCTTTTCTAAATTATTTATTTCTGAATTTAATAGCTCAAGTTTCTTCGAGATTTCTATTTTTTCCGTTTCAATGCCGCTGGCGTCAAATTTTATTTGACTTTTGCCAATTTTAATTTTTATATCAGTGATTTCCTTTTCACTTTGAATCTTTTTAACATTCAAAAGGCGAAGACGCTCGGCTAAAGTTGAAGCTTTAAGACGGCAGTCGGTTATCTTATTAGTAATCGACTGGCGCTTGTCGAGCCAATTATTAATCGAAGAATTAATTTTTAAACTAGCCTGTTCTTTTTCAAGTATTTCGATTTTTTTGTTTAGGTCTTTTTTCTCTGCTTCAAGTTTAGCAGCGTCGAACTTAACTTCGGCTTTTTCGAGCTTGGATCTAATATCGTTCAGTTCACGGGTCATTTGTAGCTCTTTTTCTTCAAGAAGTCGGAGTCGCTCGTTCAACATTGAAAGGCGTAGTCTTTCGCTGCTTAAGCTTTCTTGAGTTAATTGTTTTGACTCAGTTAAAGAAATAATTTCTGTTTGAATTTCTTTTATTTGGTTTAATTTATCATCATCTAACCCGCTAATTAATTTACTAATTTTTTTCTGAAAATTATTTTTAGCTTGAGCGATTAGGCTTTTTATTTTATTTAAATCGCTTTCGTTTTCAATTGATTCTAGTTGTTTTAAAAACTCATCGATCAGCTCACTAATCGCTTCGTTCTGTCCATCGTTTTGTCCAGATTTTTTAAGGTCGCGATTAAGAGTATCTAATTCCTGGTTTAAACGATTGATATTTGTCTGAATGTTTGCTAATTTTTGTTCACTATCTTTTTCTTTTTCCCGATTATTCTCTGATTTAAGAGCGCTGATTTCCTCTTTTAATTTAATTAGCTCTGAATTTAATTCCTCATTTTTACTATTTAACCAAGAAACATCGAATTGACCCTGGACTTCAAGGTTCGCTTCTAAAACTGCCTCGAGTTTTGATATTTGTTTAAAATAAATTGATTTTTCAATTTCAATTTTCTCTATTTGACGACGAGAGGTATTTATTTTTTCAATTTCTGAATTTATCGAGTTAAGTTCGCTGCGCAGTAAATTTTCTTCCTGGATACTCGTAGTGTTATCGAGTGTAATAATTTCTGCCTCGAGATTTTTAAGCTCAGCCTTTAATTCCCCCTCTTTATTGTTAAGCCAAGAGACATCAAACTGTCCTTGAGATTCGAGCTGAATTTCAAGTTCGGCCTGTAGTTTTGCTAATTGTTTATGGAGAATATTTCTTTGATTTTCTAGTTCTTTGAGTTTAGGCTGAAGCTCGTTAATTTCTTGGAAATTATTAGTTGTTCGAATTTTATTTAAATCTTCATTTAGTTTTTCGAGTTTATGCTCTTGATCAATTTTACTTTTTTCTAAAATTAAAAAACGACTATTGGCAGTATTTAATTTTTGATTAATATCTTGCCAAAGAAAACCATAGTAGTTTAATTGAATTAAATGAAGATCGTTTGATATTTCATCGCGACGTTTTAATTTTTCAACTTGCCGCGTTAAACTTTTGAGTCGCGGCCTAATTTCCGCGAGAAGCATTTCAACCTGCTGAAGATTTTCATAACTGGACTCTAATTTATTTAAAGCCGAGTCGCGCTTGATTTGGAATTGTTTAACGCCAGTCGCTTCGTCGAAAAAATCTTTACGTTCGGCCGCTGAGGTATTTAAAAAATTTTCGACCATACCTTGGCCGATAACACTATATGTTTTTTGTCCGAAATTAGCTTTAGCGAGAAGCATTTGAATATCAGACAGGCGAACGCGGTGATTATTTAATAGATATTCACTTTCACCACTGCGATAAATACGTCTGGTAATAATTATTTCTGGACAACTCAGAATCATTTGATCAAGATCACTTTCTTTTTCGATTGCCTCAGGAGCATTCGCTTTATTTTTTGAGACTTCAGAGTTATTTAAGCATAGCGAAACTTCGGCCATGCCAAGTTGACCTTTTTTATCCGATCCAGAAAAAATTACATCTTCACTTTTTTTGCCGCGAATAGTCTTTAAACTTTGTTCGCCAAGAGCCCAGCGAATTGAATCGGCGACATTTGATTTTCCCGAGCCATTTGGGCCGACAATGGCCGTTAAGCCTCTTTTTTGCCCTTCAAGTAATCCGGAGAAGATTAATTTATTTTTATTAGCAAAGGATTTAAAACCTTGAATTTCTAATCTTTCTAAATACATAAGCCACTACTATATGATTTAAATTTTTTCCTATATAATACTATAATAGTGGATTAAGTCTAAAATGACAAATAGATTATGATTATTTCTTTAAGCGGTGCACCCGGATCGGGAAAAAGCACAATTGCCCAAAGACTAGCGGATAAATTAGATTGGCCACGTTATTATATGGGCGGTTTGAGGCGTGAGGCTGCTCAAAAAAGAGGAATGACACTCGCCGAGTATAATAAGTTGGGCGAAAGTGATCCCCAGACCGACCAGGAAGTTGATTTTTTCCAAAGAGACTTGGGAACTAGTCAAGATAACTTTGTAATTGAGGGGAGAACTTCATGGTATTTCATTCCCCAGTCATTAAAGATATATTTAGACGTAAGTCTAGAAGCCGGCGCGAAACGAATATTTGGCAGTTTGCAGCATAAAAACAGTCGCAATGAGGACACTAATTTGAACACCTGGCAGGATGTTATGGAGAGTAACCGAAAAAGGCTTGAAAGTGACCGTATTCGTTATAAGCAGTACTATAATATTGAGGTTTATGAGCCGAAAAACTATGACTTTTATCTTGATACTTCTAATTTGAGCCCAGAGCAGGTATTTCAAGCAGTTTTCAGCTATATTAGCGTTAACCTTGACAAGAGGAAAAATTAATTATAACATTAAGCAAGATTTGCCTTATTAAATAAGTATTTCCAAACAAGATTTTAGCTATCTCGTTTATAAAATTTTTAAGCATATGGTTGAGACAAAATTAGAATTAAAGCCAGGAATGACTATCCGGGTATATCAAAAAATTAAAGAACTGAACTCTAAAGGAGAAGAGAAGGAGAGAGTTCAATATTTTGAAGGAATGATTATTGCTCGCAAGCACAATAAAGAAATTGGTGCGACTATTACTGTTCGTAAAGTTTCCGAAGGGATTGGTGTTGAAAAAATCTTTCCTCTAAATTTACCGAGCATTACTAAGATCGAGGTTAAGAAGGTGGCTGAGGTAAGACGAGCAAAATTATATTATTTACGCGATGGATATAAGAAGAGATTAAAGGAAAAGGTCGTCAAATAGACGATTTTTTCTAGTTCGGGCGGATGGTGAAATTGGTAGACACGCAAGCTTGAGGGGCTTGTGGCCGCAAGGCTGTGGAGGTTCAAATCCTCTTTCGCCCACTACCGATCGTTTCAAAAACTCGAATAGATAGGGCGCATAGCTCAGCTGGTTAGAGCACTTCGTTTACACCGAAGGGGTCCAGGGTTCGAATCCTTGTGCGCCCACATAAATAAAAAAGAGGCCAGTTTGGCTTCTTTTTTAGATTCTTTATTTTTTGATTATAATCAGATAAACTTAGGGTATGGAAAAAATTATCACTAAAAATGAAATAGAGACTTTTGAACTTGGTTTTAAGTTGGCAAAACGTCTCAAGGGTGGTGAAGTGATTATGCTTTGTGGCAATCTTGGAGCCGGAAAAACTAAGCTTCTACAAGGGCTAGCAAAGGGCCTAGGAGTTAAAGGCCGTGTAAATAGCCCGACTTTTAATATCTTAAAACTTTATAAAACATCAGGCAATAAAAATATTAAATCATTTTGTCATGTCGACACTTATCGTCTGCGAAACGAGAATGATTTAATCACTTTGGGCGTTGAAGATTATTTTAGAGATAAGGAGATGGTAACTGCGATAGAATGGGCTGAAAAAGTAAAAAAGATTTGGCCAAAAAATTCCATAAACATTAGTTTGAATCATGTTAGCGAGTCCGAAAGGCTAATAATCATTAAATAATTAGTAAATAGCAAATAATTAATTAAAAAAGGAGTGTTTAGACACTCCTTTGAGCTTTGCCGAACTTAATTAATTAGTTTAATTTCGACTTTAAGATCTGCTGATCTTTTACAAAGAAAACAGGAGGAAACATTAAAATAATATTTCCGGAAATCCATTTTTTTTGTAATTGAAATTTCGGGTGAATTACCCATTAAACTCATGGTGTTAAGAAGTCCGCTTAGGACTTCATCATCAATTTCGAAAATGTTTTGGCACTGCGTGCAAACACAGCGGGATACGTTCTTTTCGAGTGTGAAGGGTTTAGTGAGTTCAATTAGTTTGGTAATTTCTTTTTCTGATTCTTCAGCAATTCGAGTTTGCCCGAGAAGTTGGGCTTTCCAGTTGTTCATTTTTAGTGGTTTTTTAAAAAACTATTTGCTTTGTTTGTTTATATAACTTTGTAACAAGGCTTGTGAAATCTCTTCACCAAATTCGGCAATTTTACTGTTAAAAAATTCCTGATCAAAATTATTTTTATTTACTTCACTATTATCATATTTATCCATATCTTCTGGATCAATGTTTATCAAAACGTTAGCCTTGGTAGATTCTTTAGTTTTTCGTCCTGTTATATCGGCGGTTGCATAGGCAATCTCCTCATCATTTAAATAGAGTTTAAAATAGAAATCAATACCGTGGACAACATCTAAATGACTTCCACCAACGGCTGTAAAAAATTTTAAAGTGTATTCATCGTCAAAGCGTGATTTTATATATTTGTATAGAGCCGCGCTAAAAAGATGGCTAGGTTTTTCGGGATTGCCAACTTGGCATTTTTCGACTAATTTCATCGAATTTTCAAAATTAATATAATTTTTCTTTTCGGCAAGTTCAAGTGTGTCTTGGAAAGATTTTTGGGCAGCTTCTTTTAATTTCAGAAGGTTCTCAAATTGTTTTTCCGGGTTATCGCTATTTTGAATTTCATTTTTATGTAAAATTTTGTAAGCCTCTTCTTTATATTTACTAGACTGAAGAGACCCTAGAAAAGCCTGTTCAATGTTTGAACCGGTTTTTTCATAACCATCGCGAGAATTCTGGATCATGTTCATTCTTTCGGCATTATACATATTATTTTTTTAACGCTTTAATTAAAATAAATAAAGTCCCGAAGCTTATCATGACATCGGCTAAATTAAAAACAGTAAAATAATGGACATCAAGATAATCAATTACGTAGCCATAAATGAATCTATCTTGTACATTACTTATAGCACCTATTAAAATTATTGTCAATGGCAAAATATAGCCTTTTTGTCCATCTTTATTTAATATTAGGTAAAATATATAATATAGGAGAACCAAGATTACGCAGATTACTAGAATATTCAGAATTTGCCCACCGAGAGGCAGAGAGAAGGCCATATCGTAGTTGGCTGTAAAATTAAATGAGAAAAAATCGCCTAGTAGTTTCGTGGGCACCCTTGATACTTGACTGAGGGCAATATTTTTTAAATATCGGTCAATTATAAAAAATATAGCTATCAGGAAGATAATAGCTATATTTTTAAGAGAAAATTTGTAAATTTTATTATTCATTTTCTTGTAATTCCTTTTTACAACTAATACAAGAACTAGCCGTTGGACGAGCTAAAAGTCTTTTTTCAGCAATGGG
>JBBSAU010000052.1:0-5693 GCA_038251925.1 Patescibacteria group bacterium
CCTATAGTTATTAGGAAAAATTACATTTTCAGTCCCCCTTGACTTATTATTTTCTTTGTGGCAGAATCAAATGAAGCATATTTGTCAATGATAAATATGTAAAAATAGTACCAAAAATAAACAAATGGAAAAACGCCCGTACTTTCAAGAGGAGAACGGGTCAATAGTCCGTTTTAAACCTCTTTCACCCAGAAAGGTGAAAATAATTAATCGTTATATACAGGCTTCTCGAAATGGACCCTGTACTGACGTTGAGTTCCTTAACTATTTTGATGAAGTGCGTGAATGCGTCTTCTTCAGAATAATGCTAATTGAGCTTTATAATCGACCCAGAAAATATTCCTGTCAAGCACTTTTGTGCATGAATTAAGCGAATGTTAAGCAAAAAATTCCAAAACCCTGTAAATTAACAGGGTTTTTTATTGATTAAAAGCTAAATTTAGAGGCTACACTTGACACATACTATTTAATATGGTATAATAAAAACATATGATTTAAGTTCAGAATCTTAATTCATTTACATTTATTCGTTAATTTTGTTAATATATAAATATAGTCTAAAATTAATTCTAAAGTTATGAATTCTAATGAAAATTTTATGAACACTTCAAACGCGACTGAAAAAGTCCCGGTTCCGGCTGAGCAAAAAGAGATTGAAAAGTCATCTCTTGAAAATAGTGAGGAATTGACTAAGGGTTTAGCGGCAGAAAGTAAATTTGCTGATGCTGATCAAGCTAGAGCGCAAGAGGATTTAAAAAATGTACGTGAATCTTTAGGAGGTGAAAAGGCTGAAAAGAAGGCTTCTCCTGAAGAACTTAAAATAAAACGTCAGGAGGCTGTCAAAGTGATGCTTCAGACTATGATTGATAATATTCAAAAACAGGTTGATGGCATGACTGGTCCAAAAAAATGGATAAATAAAATGTTTGATATCGATAAAGAAATGGTAGGGCAAATTCAAATGTTAAAAGCTCTCCAAGAAGATAATCGAGATTTTATTTCTCTAGAAACAATGTTTGCTGGAGCAGGCGGTGCCAGTGGAAGTGCTAGATTTGTTGAAAAGAATACACAAAAAGAAATTTATAATATGGTTGCTACGGAAGTTGAGCCCGAAGAACAGAAATATTTTCATAACACCAAAGAGAATGAGCCTAAGCACTCAATGACGGATGTTGCTCAAGGGTAATCGAAATATTTTAATATAAAAATAAAAAACAGGTCGTGAGGCCTGTTTTTTGCTATAGTTGCACGACGTGGCTTTGAAGGTTAAAAGAATTGACAGAAAGCTATTTAGACCTTATACTAAAGATAATCAATTAAATATCTCACCTTTTATAACTCTTGGATTTAATGGCTTTAATGCCTAGGTGGCCAGGGGACTAGATCGAAAGATCAGGTTAAGTAAAATTTTTTTATTATATGGAAGACAAAAAAATTGAAGAATTAAGCGAGTTTGGTAAATTACTTGAAAAAGACGATATTAAAATTCCTCAAGTTGGTGGAATCGTTAAAGGAAAAGTAGTTTCGGCTTCTAAGTCAGAAGTCATGCTCGATATCGACGGTGTTTTGATGGGTATCGTTCGTGGTCCTGAACTTTATAATGAAGTTGAGGAATTTTCTAGTTTGAAACCAGGCGACGAAATTGAGGCAGCGGTTATTGATGACGAAAATGAAAACGGCGAACTTGAATTATCATTTCGGCTTGTCGGCCAGGAAAAAGCCTGGAATAAATTAAGAGCGGCCTTTAAAGAAAAGACCTCTGTTAATGTTAAAATCGTTGATGCTAATAAGGGCGGCCTATTAAGTCGTTATTGCCAGATTGATGGTTTTTTACCTGTTTCTCAACTAGCCCCGGAAAATTATCCACGTATTTCTGGTGGTGATAAGAGCAAAATTTTAGAAAAATTAAAATCGTTCGTTGGTCAAGAATTTGAAGTTACAGTTATGACCTTAAGCGAAGAAGATAATAAAGTTATTTTCAGCGAAAAAGACGTTTGGAATAAAAAACAAAAACCAGCCCTTGATAAATATAAGGTTGGCTTACAAGTTGACGGTAAAATTACCGCCATTACTAATTTTGGTGTCTTTGTTTCATTTGGTGAAAATATCGAAGGTTTAGTTCACATTTCTGAACTTGCTTGGCAGAGAATTGATTCTCCAAGTGAGATGTATAAAGTTGGCGATAGTATTAAAGCGGAAATTATTACAATCGATGGCGCTAAAGTTTTCTTAAGTGCGAAAAAATTATTAGTTGACCCATGGTTAGAGGCTAGCGCTAAATATAAGACCGGCCAAATTGTTGTTGGTACTATTTTAAAGATTAATCCGTTTGGATTATTTGTTAAGCTTGATGAAGAAATTCATGGCTTAGCTCATGTTAGTCTCTTAAATTTAGGCGTTAAAGAAAAGATTACAGAATTATATCAACCGGGAGAAGTTAGAAATTTTGAAGTAGTGAGCATTTCTCCGGCCGAGCATCGCCTTGGTTTAAAATTAGCCGCCGAAGGTAAGGGAAGCTCAAAGCCAAAGGCTGAAAAAGTTAGTAAGACTAAAAAAACTGAAGATAAGTCTGACGAAAAAGAAGAAGCGGAAAAAGTAGAAAAAACTGAAAAGGTAGAAAAGAAGAGTAAAACCGTAAAGAAAGAAAAATAAAATCCTAATGTCGTAAAATAAAGAAAAATAAAAAATTTCCTAGCAATGGGAAATTTTTTATGAAATAGGTCGAGAAGATAAATCTAGCTGCTTTGACATTTTAGCTTATAAATAGTAATATTTTGGTATAAAAGAAAGATTTTTAGAATAAAAAATATGGGCAAAGAAACTGACAAGTTAGCTAAAATCGAAGAGCTTTTAACTCGTGGAGTCGAGGAAATTATTAATCGAAAAAACCTTGAAGAAAAACTTAAAAGCGGTAAAAAACTTCGGATTAAATTAGGAATTGATCCAACTAGTCCAAATATTCATCTGGGACGATCAATCCCCTTGCTTAAGTTGAAGGATTTTCAAGATCTTGGTCATCAAATTGTTTTTATTCTTGGTGATTTTACGGGCATTATCGGAGATACTTCAGATAAAGATAGTGAGCGCCCAATGTTAGCCGAGGAAACGGTTAATGAGAATTTAAAAACTTATATTAAGCAAGCGGCTAAAATAATTGATATTGATAAAGCGGAAATTTATCACAACAGCGAATGGTTGAGTAAACTGAACTATAAAGATGTTAGTAATCAGGCTAATGTTTTTTCGCTTAACGAATTTATATCCCGTGATAATATTAGCAGGCGCCTGAAGGACGGAAAAAGAGTTTCGCTTCGCGAACTATTATATCCGATGATGCAGGGCTATGATTCTGTAAAAATAAAAGCTGATGTTGAAATTGGCGGAACTGATCAGCGTTTTAATTTGCTGGCTGGACGCGATCTGCAAAAATTCTCTGGACAGGAAGCGCAAGATATTTTGACCAACCCCTTAATAGAAGGACTGGACGGTCGAAAAATGAGTTCGAGTTATGGCAATACTGTTAATTTAATGGATGAGCCAAATGATATGTTTGGCAAGATTATGTCGCTTTCGGATGAATTTATTATTAAATATTTTACACTTTTGACTCGTATTAATATGAGCGAAGTTAAAGTTTACGAAGAAAGCTTAAGAGCTGGGGTTAATCCACGTGATATTAAAATGGAACTAGGAAAAGAAATTGTTCGCATGTATTATTCTAGCGAAGAAGCTTTAGCCGCGGCTGATTATTTTGTTAAAACAATTTCTAAAAAAGAAATACCAGCTGACTTAATTAAGTTTAAAGCGACTGACTATAACATTCTTTCTGTTCTTGTTGAGACGAAGCTGGCTAGTTCAAAATCAGATGCGAGAAGAACCGTCGAACAGGGCGGGGTGAAAATTAATGGGCTTGTAGTTAAAGACATTAATAATATTGTTAGCGCAAACTGCGTATTACAAAAAGGTAAGTTTAAATTTATCGAGATTATATAATATGAAAAAATTAATTAGAAATTTCCTGGTGTTATTTGCTTCATTTTTACTAATTGCGGCTATTTTTAGTGCTTTTACGGGCACAAAAGAGAATATTCAGACAGTTGGCATTGAGGCTTTAATTAATCAGATTAATAGTGACCAAGTTTCCGAAATTGTTGTTAGCGGCGATAAATTAGCGGTTACCTTAAAAGATAACTCCAAAGAAGCTGTGCGCAAAGAGTCCAATGATTCTTTATCAACTATGTTAAGTAATTACAAAGTTGATCCGTCAAAATCAACTCTAATAAAAATCTCCGTTAAAGAAGAAAGTGGCTGGGATTATTTTTTACTAAATATAGCGCCCTTCTTATTTCCGTTTTTATTAGTTGGAGTTTTTATTTTCTTTATGCTTCGTGGCGTTCAGGGTGCAAATTCTCGGGCGATGAGTTTTGGTCAGTCAACGGCTAAAGATTTTAAACCAGACGAAAAGAATCGAACTACCTTTAAAGATGTCGCTGGAGCTAAAGAAGCTAAGGAAGAATTAAAAGAGATTGTTGAGTTTTTGAAGTTTCCGAAAAAGTTTCATGAACTTGGCGCTAAAATTCCGAGAGGTGTTTTATTATTAGGAGCGCCAGGAACTGGAAAAACATTATTAGCGCGGTCCGTTGCCGGTGAAGCGAAAGTGCCATTCTATCATATGTCAGGTTCGGAGTTCGTTGAAATGTTTGTTGGTGTTGGTGCCTCGCGTGTTCGCTCTTTATTTGAAAAAGCGAAAAAAAATTCTCCTTGTATTATATTTATTGATGAAATAGATGCAGTTGGGCGTCGTCGTGGTTCTGGTTTGGGTGGCTCACATGATGAAAGGGAACAAACACTAAACCAGATTTTAGTAGAGATGGACGGATTCGAAGCAACTCAAAATATTATTGTTATTGCGGCTACTAATCGGCCTGATGTTTTAGATCCAGCCTTACTTCGACCGGGACGCTTTGATCGTCGAGTGATGATTGATTTACCGGATTTAAAAGATAGAGAAGAAGTTTTGCTTGTTCACGCTCGCAAAAAACCTTTAGCTAAGGATGTTGATTTAAAGAAAATAGCTCAGAGAACAGCTGGTTTTTCAGGGGCCGATCTAGCTAATATTCTAAATGAGGCGGCCATTTTAGCAGCCCGAGAAAATAAAAAAGAAATTGTTAATGAAAATTTATTTGAGGCGATTGAAAAAGTTATGATTGGGCCTGAGCGTAAAAGCCGAGTTATTACTGAAAAGGAAAAGAAGATTACAGCCTATCATGAGGCAGGGCACGCCCTTGTTTCTCATTTTTTACCTGACGCGGATCCGGTTCATAAAGTTTCAATTATTTCTCGCGGTAGTGCTGGCGGCTATACTATGCACGCGCCAGCCGAAGACAGACATATGCATGCTAAATCGGAATTTATTTCCGAAATTGCAGTTTTACTCGCTGGACATTTAGTTGAGAAAAAAATATTTGGCGAAGTAACTACGGGTGCTACTTCTGATTTACGCCGCGCCACAGCTGTTTCACGAAGTTTAGTGACTGATTACGGTATGAGTGATCATTTGGGTCCGAGAACTTATGGAGAAAAAGAAGAAATGATATTTCTTGGTCGTGAAATCCACGAGCAGCGTAATTACAGTGAAAGAGTTGCTGAGAAAATCGATGAAGAAATTACTGGTTTTATGAAACAGGGCGAAG
>JBBSAU010000053.1:0-5679 GCA_038251925.1 Patescibacteria group bacterium
ATTAAATTCCCTAATGATTCTATATATTTTAAATTACCCGCGCCACCAGCGTCGTCAATACTTTTAGCTACTGCTAATAAATTAGGGGGCAAAAAATAGTCTTTTTTATTATTAAGCGCGGTGGCCCAGTCATTTTGAAAACCCGTCAAAGCGATATCTCGATAAGAACCAGAAAATTTTTCTATAACTTTATTCTTATTTATACTTGTTAAGTTTAAACGATTTTCGTCCTCAGTTGCGCTTACATAACTTATAATCGCTGGCGCCCAATTTTTCTCATCGAACTCAATTGCCGAAACTTTGTCATTGTTTAATTTTACAATTTCAAAAAAATCTTTTCTCTGTTCTGGCGTATATGACTCCAAGCACTTGAATGAATCTCCAAGTGAAGACCCGCTAAGTACCCACGAATTGCGCAGAGGGGAAAGTTGTTGTATTAAAATATTTTTAGCGTCAAAATCTTCAACTGAAATTCCCTTAAACTCACTGTAAATAAACTCCCAGTCACTTAAGAGTAAACTCGAGGGAACCTTGTTCATTATATTCTCAATTTCTGTTATTTCCTCTGGATGAGCGGCAATTTCTTTCAGAATACTCTTATTGGTCATTAAAGAAATAAGTTTTTCGTTACTAGCGCCAATTTTTAAGAAAGTAATTAAATTTGTTTCAAATTCGGCGGGCATAGAAATATTCGAATTTGAATTATCACTTGAGTTTATATTCTCAGATAAGCGTTTGTGAAAGTTAGCAAAAATATGATCCGGAATAACTGATTTATTTTTTATTGCTTCAATTAGTCCAGTCGAGGCGACCGTAAAATTACTCGATTGAAAAGTTCTAGCGCTCTGCTCAGGAGATAGAAGAAGTAATGCATCCTTTTTCAAAATTTCGGCTCGCGGGTCTTCGTCGCCGATATTACCGCTTGTTTCAACACTTGTTAGAAATTTATCAAAAATATCCGAGCGCTCAGTATTATCAAGAGCGTTAAACTTTTCTGATTTACGTTTAAACAAATCCAAAAGTTTTTTTAAATCTGTCTCAGAATAAATCTTGGTTAATTCTTTAAAATAGTTATCTTCTAAATAATCAAGACCCTGTGATAAATTCGCGAGGGCTTCAATGGCATAAGAACGAGTCTTGGATGATTTGCTTTCATCTTTCAAATTCTTCTCTTGCTCGATAATAATTAGCTCTATTTTTTCGTTTACTCCTTGGTCCTCATATTTTTGCATTTCTTTAATAAGGTCCCAATTTTTATTCTCGAGAGCGTTTTCGATTAATTTAAGTCCATTAGTAACCAAACATTTTTTATTCGCATCGACTAAATCAAATTCTGGTAAATATTTCTGAAAATTATTTTTAGATTCGTGATTACTGACAAATTTACCTTGTTTAATTTTTTCTCCGATTGCCTTAAAAACGCCCTCTTCTGAAAGACTAAAGTATTTAATTAAATCTTGATAGTAGTGCTGATCTTTATTTAGATTTCTATAAAAAGGACTATCAATAAGCATTTTTTCAACCGCTAGTTTAATTTCAGGATCAGATATTAAAAAAACATTATGTCTTTCTCCGGCGGATTCATCGATAAACCCTGCTAGTTGTTTTAGAGATTTAAATTTACTAAGACTATATCCATCGATCAGCGCTTTCTTCAATGCCTCATTTTTTAGAGGTCGATCCGTTTTTTCCCATTTTAGATTAAATTTATCATTAATCAGTTTTAAATTTTCACTCTCGCCTTTGGCTACTGCCTCTAAATATATTTTTTTTACTTCCTTCTGAATACTGGGTGAATCAGATAACTCAGTAATCTTGGCCTGCTCCTGACGATTATCTATATCGAACTTGCTGGCACCTCGATTTAAAATTCTAATAGTCCCTAGCGTGAATCCCTCTTGGTAGTCAGCCTCCGATAAACCTAGAACCGATTTAAGATTCTCCATATCTGCAATAGAAAACTTTTCTCGGTGCCCACTAATATTGGCCAACGCTTTAATAGCTCCCTTTTTTAACATTTCTTCCGGAACCTCGATTTTGTTTAATAAAGCTTTAGTTTCGGCAAGCTGCCAGGTATTAACCAAGCCACCTGCAATACCATCGATTAGAATCTCCTCTAAATCACTTTGTTTAAATAAATTTTGCCAATCAGCTTGATTAAATACTTTAGTCGCCCGTTCTAAATCATACCAAAGAAAATCTATATTACCTTTACTGTTGCGCTCCTTTAAAGACTCTAAAATGCTTATCTTTCTCTGAGCTTCAATCTCGACATAATCAAAATCAGCCTCACTTATGTCAAAGTATTTCAAAAATTCAGGATTATCAGACGAACCATTAATTTTATCTCTTCTTAATTTAGACTTTATTATTAATTTAACCTCGTCTGACTTCAGCCAGGTATCAATTTCGGGGTAAGCGTGGCGTAAGCGCTCATCTTTTTTTATATCGAAGACATACTCTTTTCTTAATTTTTCAATCAGGGATCCGGCAATTTCGCTATCAGTAAGGTTAAAATATTTTTTATATTCTTTCTTCAAGTCCTCCTTCAAGTCCTCTGTCTCGCCGACTTGCCAGTCAGACTCAAAAACAATTTTGTTGGCTAGTCCCTTAAGAGCTTCACCCCTAACCATATTTGATTTTAAATCCAAGCCAACTTTTTCAAGCGGTCCATATTTCAACTCCTCTTCTTTCTTTTTCTTATTAAATTCTTCTAGGTTATCCTCGGCGTAGCCCCAAGAATCTTTATTTAAACGATCCGCAGAATTTATTGCTTCACCGCAACCCAAGCGTTCTAGCCAAAGTCTTTGTCGAACTGGAATAAATTTATCTTGTTTAAAAAAATCTTCCTTAATGCCGAAATCATCTATTAAATCTGTCCAATCACCTAAATCATAAAAATTCTTATGGGTGCTAGCTTCCTCAAGAAATCTATTTTTAACTAATTCTTGGATAAATTTACTATGTCGCACCTCGACGGGGAATTTTTTCGCCCCGGCGGCCGTGTATCGCCAACGGGTATCGGAACTTCGAAGATTATTTATGAATGTATTTAAGTCACGACGCTGCTCTGGTGAAATATCAAATTTAGCGATAATTTCAGCTTCGGATTCAGGCGTTTTTTTTAAATTTTCCTTGGCCGAAGACTCAAGCTTCTTTCGGCTGGGGTTTTTCTCTAAAACAGCAATGTCGTTGTCATTCAAGTTATTTACGTTTTCTATTTCTATTTTATGCATAAATTTCGAATAAAAACTGTTAAACCTGGTAAACCAGGAAGCTATTTGTTATTAGAGATAGCTCTTTAATTAATTTTTTATCAAGTTTTAGTTTCAAATTTTTACTTATGTTCTCGTTAATAATAAATCTAATTATTTTAACACAATTATCCGAAATTGTCAATAATTCATTAACGCCATTATCGTTATTTAATCGACTCTTTTCAAAACATTCAGTACAGACCAAACCTCCATTTTTCAAATTAAAATGATTACTTCCCGGTTTAACTTTCTCTCGACAAGATAAACATTCATGCATCTCCGGACGATAGCCAAGCTCGGCTAAGAATTTAAAAGCAAAAAAGCTGAAGTAAAGTTCACCGTTTTCTTTGGTAAATTCTTCGCTTGAATAATTATCAAGTACGTCTAGCCAGCGGTAAAGTAATAAAAATAGACGCTCATCACTTTGATCATCTTTTATTAAACGGTTAAACCAATAAATAGCTCGTCCGGAAAAATATAATTTATTTAAATTATCTTTAATATTTAAAAATGTATTAGTGGCCAGTGCACTGCCAATATAATCGAACCCCTTCCCTTTAATAATTAATATGTCCACTAAATTTAAAGGTTCAAGATGTCCGGCTAATTTCGATTGAATTTTTTTTGTTCCTCGGGCAACCAGAGACATTTTTCCATAATCCTTAGTATAAACCGTAACTAAAGAATCGCTCTCGCGATAAGCGGAGCGATTTAAAATTATTGCGGATGAGTGTCTAGTTTCGTCCATATTCTAATTACTGTCCAAATAATCTTGTAAAATAATTGTGGCCGCAATTTCATCGCGCTCAGCCTTATCTTTTTTTTCACCAATTAAAGCATCAGCCGCCAAACTACTCAATCTCTCATCAAGAAAATTAATTGTCTTGCCACTTTTTTCTTTTAGTTGCTCAACAAAATTTAACCAGGAAGGATTATTGGCGACTTCTCCGCTCATTTTTTTTGGACTACCGATAACAATCACATCAATTTCCTCTTCAGCGATGACCGCTAATAATTCCGTTAAATTACTGACCGTCTTCAAAGGCAAGGCTAAACAAGTCTCTTCGTCAGCCAGTGCGAGACCAATCCTTTTTTCACCCCAATCAATTCCTAAATATTTTTTTTCGCTCATATTACTTAGTCAGGACATCACAACCCTTAGCTGTAACTGCGATTGTGTGCTCAAAATGAGCACTGAGAGAGTGATCAACGGTTATAACTGCCATCCCGTCACGCGCATCTTTAACACGCCAATCACCAGCATTAATCATCGGTTCAATCGCAATAACCATTCCCTCTTCAAGAACCATATTCTCAAGTGCCTCCTCATTAATTTCAAAATTAAAAACATCCGGCGCTTCATGGGCAAAATAACCAACTCCATGACCCACTAAATCACGCACCACCCCATAACCATGATCTTCGGCGTGAGTCTGAACCGCTCGCGCAATATCATTAATAGTATTTCCGGGCTTAACCATTTTTATAGCTCTGACTAAACATTCTTCAGAAATCTTTAGTAGCTGTTTAGCCTCTTTGCTAATCTTTCCAGCAGGGACAGTCGAGCACATATCAGTATAGAACCCGCCGCCCTTAGAATATTTATTTATCGGCGCTTTAAATTTAGCTCTTAGCTCAGGCGTCATTGGCCATTCCATGCCAATATCAATATCAACAATGTCACCCGCTTTAATTAATCGCGAAGGAATTGCCGTACCATGAACGACCTCATCATTAATTGAAATACAAAGAGTAGACGGAAAAAATACACCGTGACCCATCGGATAATTCTTAAAAGCAGGTCGGCCGCCTATTTCGCGAATTTGTTTATCCGCCATTTCCTCAAGATACCCAGTTTCAACTCCGGGTTTGACCTCGCGTAAAAGGTGCGCTAAAATCGCCGACAAACGTTTACCGCCTTCTTTAATTATTCTAATTTCTTCTTTTGTTTTTATGTAAACCATATTTAAATAGCTAATTTTTTTCGGCCTTTATCCGAACGAACTGACAAGAACAAGAAAATACCTAGTAAAACAAACATATTTAAGGGCGCGAGCCAAAATGGAAACTCATGACCAAAACTTTCGAGCATCATAATAGCTCCGAGCACCCCAATGGCATACATCGCACCATTTTTAAGAAATTCATATTTAGAAATTAAATCAATTCCCCGAATAGTAAATTCTCGAACAACAAAAGCACCTAGTCCGTTACCAATAATAATTAAGGGCACGGATACCGTAAAAGCAAAGGCACCAATAACGCCATCAATTGAAAATGAGGCATCAAGAACTTCAAGATACAATATTTTACTCCAGGCGCTCATCGAGGTGCTCATTAATTTTTTTTCACTAGCTTCGGCATTTTTTTTAAAGCCATCGGTAATAAAGAAAGCGGAAACTCCGATCGTTGAAGCCAGGGC